>NZ_LNHZ01000002.1:0-134592 GCF_001463265.1 Citrobacter sp. 50677481 | reverse complement strand
TCCGACATCTCGTTTTGCCGTTTCTCCTAATTGAAGGTATGTGAGAATGTCAGCAATAGTGCTTTTACCAATAATGTCGCGGCCGACAGAAGTTAAATCAGTCTGCGCTGCTGTATCATTTCCAGTGAAATACGGGAGTTTATTTGCACCGGTTGCCAGCCCTGCCAATGCCGTCAGCGTGGCATCAAGTGCCTGGAAATCCTTCCCAAAAGCGGTTCCCATTTTGGAGATAAAGCCGTTCAGGTCACCATCATCAAGCACGTCCAGCCCACTTTTGTTGGCTGTGTACTGCGCAAGCGCTGCCGCAATAAAGCTGGCCTGTCGAATGGCTTTGTTTACCTGCGCACTGGATGCTTTTCCTGCCATGAAACCAGAGAGTAGAGCCGGAAGCGCTTCCCAGTCAGCCTGGGCCGTCACGTTAGCATTTGCCGCTGTCGCGAACGGTTTAAAGTTGTTTGTTGCCATTAGAGTATTGTCCCCCATGCTCCAACATCGAACCCACCGATGTATTCGTTATCCATATCAAACCCAAAGAATTTAGAGCCCTCGGATGGTGCTTCTACCGAAGGCGTTTCAACATCACCGGCCCATACGCCAGCTGCTTTAACGGTGAGATAGCCCTGTTTGATAGCGGCAATCAGTTCAAGAGACACATCAGAAATATCAGTATCGGGGAATACCCAGACCGATATCGTCATGTCCTGGTTGTCGACGATCTGCATCTTCAGGCCTGAGCCTGCAGTCGCAGCGTCAAGGATGGGAGGCAGAGAATCGTTCCGGCCGTCCCAGTTGTTGATAGCGATTTTCGCTTTCAGAATGATGCGGTACGTCTCATCGCTTAGCGTCGTATAGCCAGAATCAGGATCATATGGCCCCTGCCAGATGCCCTGGTCATATCCAAGCCCGTCAGTGTCCCAACTGAAATAAACGCCGCTAATTGGCAGGCTGACTATACGACTACGACCGATCCACAGACCGAGGATATCGAGCTGTATACCGACAGCCGTATCGATATCAAAAGCGCTCACCAGTCCCCTGGTGGCCGCAGTGATATCAATCAATGGACGTGTGCTCAGATCTACGTGATCAAAGAATCTGGGCTTAGTGGCGTGATAGTTGGTGATTAAGTCTGTGTACTTGCTCATGACGTCACCGTTAGAACAATATTTTCAGGCTTACAGGATGCTGACTCGTTGTATGCAATATTTATATTGGCCGCTGCTACAGTTCCGGCTGATTTGCCAATTAGCAGCTCCTGAATATCGTAATAACGAGCACTGCCACCACTGACCACGCCCAGATTAGCCGGGGAGTAAATTCGGCTCAGCAGAACGGAATCACCGATGGTCAGCCCGTTGATGTAATCCGCGACGGCCTGCTGAATCTTTACGCCAATTTGCGACGTGTAGCCCGTAAAGGCTTTCAGTGTGATATGCCCGAAAATCGGGACGTCAGTCGAGCGCGAAAAACTGATCACATGTGGATTGCCGTAAGTGTCCGGTACCGTGACAGAGGTCGTCCCGTAAGTCGCAGTTCCCTGCCCCTTATTCCCACGGATTGTCTGGGCAATTTCTGTCACATCACCACCGTCAACAATCGCGGAAATAGAGTGCGGGGGCAGCCCATTACTGTCGGTAGCGCCAGTGTCATTCTCGTAGAGCTTGTGACGTGTCACACCAGCAACGTTAGCGATCGCACCGTCGACACCTTCAAACGGTGTTACAGAGGGTAGCGCGACACTCTGCCCCTGCCGGATGCGCAGCTCTGCGTCGGTTTCTGCCGGTGCTCCGACGGTGGCCGCTGCTGGATTGGTCACAGATGTCCAGCCTCGGGTCGGGGTGTTGATAGTGGTGATGGTCCCGGCCAGCGCAGCTACCGCTCCACTGTTTGAGCAGGTAGCAGTTACCGTAACTGTGCCATCAACACCAATAACTACCGATGCAGGAAGACGCCAGATCACGTTATTGGTGTCTTTTACGGTGCCGTTAGTGATGCTTGTCCCTGCAGCGCCGGTCAGCAGCAGATCCACGGTGGAATTCGTCGCTCCTTTGCGAGCAATACCGTTAATTTTCACGTTACTGGTCAGCGCTGCGCCGTAACCCGTAGCAGGTGAGAAGCAGTTATAGACGGAAATAGCCGTGTTATTAGCATCGTGAATAGCCAGCGCCACCAGCGCCACCATCTGGCCGTCTTTGCTGTCCGGATCCAGATAAGCGTCACTGCCATAAATCTGCTGAAAATAGCTCGTCAGGGTATCGAGTATCGTCTGGTAATCAGGCGCACTGATCCCCTCAGCGGTTACCGTTGCCGATAAGCCGAGTGTGTCCAAATTGAGGGCCATTTATGCCTCGCTGGTTACTGTCGTTGTTCCGTAGATGGTGTCGATTTCAGCGAAGAACTGGACGCGCCGCGTCGTCGTGTTCACTGTCGTATTGAAAGAGAGGATGGATTTAACGCCCCTCGTTTCGAGGATGCGCTTACGGATCGCCAGGTTGTAGGTTTCCGGCTTCTGCTTACCGAGTACGGACTGAATCCACGGAGTCCCCTCGGTGGTGTCGAGGAACCATTGCCCGTACCATAATTCGAATCGCGTTTTTACCGCCTGCGCCACGGCCTCCGGTGAGTTAATCAGCCAGGTATCATCGCCACTGCCAAAGGTGTAATCACCGTCGGCGTCTTCACGTCTGTATCGCATCAGTTCACCCCGTCTGTGTTGCTGGTGCCGTGCTGCACGCCGCCATGAGTGTGCGTATCATCAATTGACTTGCCGTTAGCTTTAACGGTACCGATAAACTCGACAGCGCCGGTGATTTTGGATGCAACACCAGAAGCAACAGAACCCACCATTCCACCCAGCCAGGACAGGAGCCCGTGAATGGTAACTTTCGCCGAGAAGTCGGCCTGCGGGGTAACTACATCCAGACCGCCAGGCGCTACGATTTTAATTTTCTGCGTAGTGGGGTTGAGCTCAAAGAACGTGCTTCCGTCGTCACTGCGCAGTTGAGCGGCCTCCGTGCTGATTCCGCTGATTTTCTGCGCCTGTGACTGCGGCCCGACGATACAGAACGCATCCGATAAATCATGCACCCGGTCGTCGACAGGCTCCTGTACCCCGCCGTTCTGCCACCAGAAATCGATGCAGCGATCGGCGAAAATCACCAGGCATTCATCACCGGAATTAACCGGGAACGTTAGCGTGCATCCACCGCCGCGAGGAAATACCACCGGCACATCCACCAGCAGCGGGTAATTTTTGGTAATGCGGTTCCCGTCGTTATCCGTTTCAACCGAACGGATAGCAGGCTGCACAACCGCCGTAACCGCGTCAGGATCGAATGACTGAACGATGCCAGGCAAAGCGACGCGAATCTGATTCTTTGTGGTTTCCCGCTCTGATTTGAATGTTTCGGCAAGGTCACCGCTGCGGGTCTGGTCAGATACTGCCATTTGTTAGGCTCCAGAAAGCAAAAAACCCGCCGGGTGGCGGGTTGATGTGGTAGTTATTACTTATGCTGTTAATGAATCGTCGGGGTTCTTCATCATACGATCCACTAGAGCATCAATTTCTTCAGCATCTTGTAAGGCGCTAATTGCCGTAATTCGATTAATTTTTCGTTCAAGTCTGTAATCAGCATTCACGCGCTGAGCATGTAACATCTTTAACTTAACGCCAATCTTACGGACTTTATCTACATCTACATCGTTAACTTCAGCCGCCTCGCCGCTGCAAAAAGCTGTATAAAGCCGCATGTGGGAACCGCCTGGTAGCCTCTCACCATCAGTATCATGGGTAGGCGTAAGATTGTTCGTGATCCTGAGGGCTGAATGATACATGCCATAGTAAGACCGGCTGATTGCATTACGCGTCCACTGTTCACCGTTGTGTTGCAAGGATTCTCTGGCTAAATCGAGAAAACAATTATGCATTACTGGCATCAGAAGTCTCCTGCCTGGAAACAACCAATACATTCTGAATTTTCCAAACCAGCAGCAATGAGATCATCTGCAAGATCGTTATTAACTTTTGACAAAAGTACTGGGTCGTCGGTTTTAATTTCTACGAAAAAAGTGTTCAGCTCATTCATGACATAAAAAGCATTCGCGCCAGCCAGACGTAAGCGATACTTTTCAGCAATAGCCATCATCAATTGGCCGATCGCCTTAAAATCCTGAGAATGATTATGATGCTTGATCAGGTAATCAAGCGATTCATTGCACTTGACCAAGTCGTCTGCCCTAGCAACTTCCATCGCATTAAGCATAGGCATTACCTTTTTCAGCAAATCTAAATCTACCCAATAGGCAGCATTAACAGCCACTTCAGAAAGGATTCGAGGATTGCGCGAGTTGATCGCTTTCTTAAGAATCTCGTATTGCTTAACGTGATAGCCCTTGTTTCGCAACGCTATCGTGTAGTTACAAAACGAAACTGAATCATCGGGTGCTAATGCCAATGACTTTTCACAAAGAGCTACTCCCTCTTCGATTTCACCTAAAACAAGCTTAGCCAACCCCTCGATGGAAAGTCCTTGATAATATTCAGGAATCTTCCTAGCTTCTCGAATGACGCTGTGGATTTCAAACTCACTCAGCAGATTTTCTCCCTGAGTAAGTGAGGGACCAAGGAGATCTAAGAGCTCTCCAGATTTAGGCTGCGCTAAACTCATTTAGTTGTTGTTCCTGACAAGGTGACATCCAAGTTGAGGGCAAAACGCCTTCAAAAGTATCTGCAGTGTAATGGGTAAAGTTGGAAAACGACAGCATGATGCGCACGTTTTGCAGATTTTCAGATAGGCTGGCTAGCTATAAATTTCATTCGATTTAGTTTCAACTAGAAACTTTTTTGCATGGGAAAGAGCCGATAACTTTCGGCGCGTCCATGTTGTTCTGCAGCAGCTGGACATTCAGGAATCGCGTTTCGGTACCCGGACGGCGAATGTATTCAAAGCCGTAGTTGTTGCCGTCTTTGGCAGGCATAAGCCCCATGTCTGCCTTCATACCGTTTCCATTACCGAGAGTTTTGATTTTCTGGGAGGTAACAGTCTCACCATTAATCCTGAACAATGAGTCAGGAACCAACTCCAATTTGTAACCACCACATTGCAATGTGATGCCGCCGGGATTTGCAGCAAAAGCTACCCCAGGCAGGAAACAGAGTCCGATAACAATCAACTTTTTCATTCTTATCCTTCCCGCTGTAAAGACGACGACGAACGGAGGTCCGCCGCGCCACGCGCTTCGCACATCATATCCATGTACCACGCCTGGCCCCTTGTATCGCCAGTGTACATAATCCCGCGCACAATATAAACGCCATCCGTTGCGATGCTGGCAGGTTGCGCCGTGGTGCCGCTTAGCGTGATATTTCCGTCCGTGTTCTGGTCGGTGATCTGCCCACCAGCCATAGCGATATCGTTGTTCGACAGTGCGGTGCGATACACGGAAGCCTGATCCAGTTGAATGAGCCCGTTAACCCGGATGTTCGGGTTAATCAGCGCGCGGACGTTTACGCCGTTGCCGATGGTCTGCTGCGGCATGCCGATAAGCCCGGTGGCGCTGTTGAGCACAATCGCGTCGTGAACATATTCGTTCTTCGCCACCATCTGCCGCTGGCCGTCCACGAACTGCCATGTTGCGCCACATTGCCCGGCCACGTTATCCATAAGATGCCGTGTCATGCCGAACAGCACCCGGCCCCGGGGGAATACGGTAGCAGGCATTTCGGGCGTCAGGCCTTCGCTCGCGCCTTTGGCCTCGAAGTCTTTCATCAGCGCGCGGTTCACGTCTGCGACCGTGTAACCGGCTGCCAGCGTCTGCGAGGTTATGCTGGTGGCAAACGCCAGATCCGTATCGGCTGCCTGAATCAGGACATAGGAATCAATAGGGCTGTCTTTACCGGTGACCGAGTAGCGAATGTCGCCGCTGAAAATCAGCCCGTAGTTACGGCCATCGCTTTGACCCACGTCCGCCGCGTCGACTTCGCGCACAGTCCCGACATCGCTTGCCGACACCTCCGGCGCGATACCGTCGTAACCAGCAATCAGCCGCACTTTCGAAAACTCCTGCCCGGTGATGCGGTTCACCGTATCAGCTGACAGGTTGTAGATTTTGAACGTACCCACCCGCGACGCGCTGCTGATATTGAACCAGTCGATCGTGAAGGTCACTTTAAAATCGCTGAGCTCAATCCCCTGCCCATTCTCGTCCAGGAGCTGCAGCTCGAAATGTCTCATCCAGTTCTGTGACATGCTTACTCCGTTGATACCAGTAAATGACTGCGGCCGCCCAGGTCGGTTTTCGTCGGATAATCCTGTGTGCTGTCGTCACAGACCACCACCAGCTTAAAGCCGAGCCCCATATAGGCGTACTGCGCCAGCAGGTCAGCACCCGTGACGAGAGGAATACCGGAGATTACCGGCTCTTCTCTGTCGTTCTGCAGGTCCATAATCCAGTACAGATCGCGCCAGGTGATGCTAATCCGCCAGGTGGTACCTGCTAGGATGATGCTGAATTGCTGGTTATCCGCTGTCAGCGGGATTTCCTGAATTGCCATTAGCCGAGTCCCAGTAATGACGCCGCGTTACCCGTGATGCTTTTCAGCAGCGAGGTATTTGGCGGCTTTGTGGTTTTGTTGCCGGTATTCAGTACCGCCGACGTGCTGGCCCCATCCTTCATGTTGGTTTTATCCGCGACGGTGATCTGCTGCGTCTGCGAGATAAGAACCTCCCTCAGTGTGAGGACGGCAGACAGGACGTTTTCGGTTGTCTTGTCTGTCGTCACTTCCAGCGCGCGAATCAGCATGTTGCTGTACAGCCGTTTGCCGGTCACCACATCGAAAGGGATACGGCTAGCCTGCAGGTCGAGTATCTCCTGATACGTCTGCTGGGGACTCAGCCCGAGCAGGCTGGTAGCCGTCAGGTTACTGGCAAAATCCAGCAACGCTCCGCCACCAGCGAAACCGACCTCCATCACCACTTCAGACGGTTTTTTGTAGGCATGGTCAGCGATGGCGGCCCCGACCTCGACAGGGTGCTCTGTTATCTCCAGCGTGTCGGTATGCTTCTCAGAAACAACCACACTGGGGACAATCATCCCTATTTTCCGGCTCTGCTGCTGAAAGAGCGTAGAGAGAATATCCATTAGCCCACCTTCGTTTGATTGCCGCGCATAACCTGGGCATTTGCCGACTGCTGCCGACGCTCGACCTCAGTACCAACAGAACGCGGATCACCACCACCGTAAATGTGGTAGGTGTTTTGCTGGTTCACGTTCGCCCCGCCAATTCCCGCGACGGCAGCCTTCCCGATTAACTCCTTCGAATAGATATTTCGCCCATTTTCATGATGAATAATGCTGCTCATTAATGCAGACATGGTTTGTGGATCTTTCATATTCAGGGCAACGCGAGGATCTACTCCCAGACGTTGGGAAACCGCCTGTATATAGGCTGCTGTGTTGTTATTGTCGGAAGCGGGCGCCCAGGTGGAGATAATTTTCTCTACACTGTTAATCCCTCTCCCGGCATACAGCATCAGCTGGCGCGAAAGCGCGCGCAAACCATCAAAAGCGGTTTCGAATCGGGCAAACCTGCCGCCGGGGCGCTCAAGCTCAGCCCCCGCCTGACCAGCAAAATTCAGGTTTCCGGGGTTATTATTGCGCTCGCCCCGCTTTGCTGCCTGTCCTATCTGATCTGGTTCATCATCTCCAAACCAGCCGCGCACCGTTCGCCCCACGCTGCGAGGATCGAAACCCCAGTGCTCTTTAATCCAGTCGGCGGTACCGTTGGCGCTGTCGGTCACCATTGGCATTGCTGACGGCTTATCACTTCCCTGATTAAGCAACTGTTTGCCGATGCTGGCGGCATCAGCCCAGCGACCATCTTTGATGGCGTTAAGCAGGTCGGCGATCATGTTCAACATCTTGCTGAACTCGCCCATCTGGTCGATGAAGTTGCTGAAATCCCACTTCAGGGACCATGCTTTCGGGTCGATATTGAGCAGCTTTGCCAGTGCTTTCGCCAGGTCGTTAACGGTCGCTTTCAGGTCACGAACCATCTTCAACGCGGCGTCGACTTCAGGTTTCCATTTCCCCCAGTCAATCAGGCTCTGACCGCCTTCCTTCCAGGTCTTGTAATCCTCCCACAGGAGAGCAATACCCGCCGTCATCGCGGTTATCAGGCCAATCGGTGACATCCAGAACGTACTGTTCAGAATGCGTAGTGCTATCGTCAGTGCGCCAAACAGCGAGATCAGCTCCCGGGTTTGCTTATCCAGCGATTGCCACCAGGTGATAAGGCTGGATGTTCCCTCAATAAGCCTGAAGAACAGCCGCCCGATGATGTCCCCGAGCGCCAGAATGCCTTTTATGGCTTTCGTCAGCGTTTGCTCAATACGCGGGAAGTTATCCAGTATGTGACGGCGCAGGGTATCCAGCGAACCCGCCAGACCACCAGCAAGGTTAGAGCCGATTTTGTCGCGGGCCATGCCAGCCATCGCGCCGAACTCGCGCAGGGAGGTCATGAATTTGTTGGAGCTTCTGGCCGCCTCGTCAGCATTGAAGCCGATAGCTTTCGCCATTGCGCTGTACTGCCCGGAGAAACCGCCCACACCCCGGCGCATCGCCATGAGAGTATTTTCATCAATACCCAGCATCTGCGCATACTGGTTAGCCCGGTAATACGGCATGCTGCTGAGCTTCTGGCCGACACCCGTAAAGATAGCGGCCATGTCGCGCATGTTGCCGCTGGCGTCACGGGTCTGTACGCCCAGTCGATTCAGGAAGCCTTCCGCGCCGGGATTGTTACGAACAAACCGGGAGAGGCTTTCCAGAGAGGAGCGCGCCGCGTCAACGCTGCCGCCCACCTGCGAAACCGCATAGCTAATAGACTGAATCCCCTGAACCGTCGCGCCGGTGCGCTGTGACGCCCAGTAGAGATTATCCAGACCGGAGGCAATTTTCGCCGTGTAGGCCACCACAGAAAGCGCGGCCCCCTCGACGGCCAGTCCCATTTTGATGGCGTTTGCGGTTGTACCAGCAATGACTGAATCAAATTTAGCCGCGCCTGCCTCGTCGATATCGAAGCCGAGCGAGACGAGGAAATCTTTAATAGTCTCAGCGTTCATTATCCTCTCTCCATTTCTCAATACGGCGCTGGTTGTCAGCCTTAACGGCCAAATGGTCATTCATCAGCGCGATATCGCACAGATCGACTGATCCATCCTTCAGCGCGTAATAAGGGATTAACCCGGCATCAACCGGGTCAAGGAGATAAGACAGCCCGTCAGGCAGGCTGTTGAGGGTTAGCCCTGAGGCTGGTCCGGCATCGCGCTGGTAGGGTTCACGGGCAAAAAATTTCCCAGCGAATCGGCGACCACCCGCGCCACCAGCTGGAGCATGGTCAACAGGTCGATATCGTCGAACATCAACTGCCCGCTGTTAAATACTGGCGTCCATCCGTCCATATGCTTACGTGAAACCACAGACAGACACGGATGAATAATCGCGTTGGTATCTTCTTCGCTCAGGGAAGACAGTACATCAGCGATGCGCGGTAGCAAGGTTTCAAACACCGGCTTAAGCGCATCAAACTTAGCGCTGTCGATTTTGCCATCAGCAGGCAGAAGGGAGCGAATGCTCCCGAAATCTGACATCATGCCCGCCAATACCGGCAGCAGCTTACGGGTCACTTTCAACTGGTCAAAAACGCTGAGTTTTGCCACGCGGTAATCGTGGCCTTTGATTGAACATTCCATCTGTTAAAACTCTCCGAGTACCTGGTCGATTTTGCCGCAGTCAAACACCCAGGGCATCGTATTGCCGGCTTTAGCGTTGGCGTTATCCGGCTGTTTCTGGAACGCCACGCTGCGCGCCGTGATGATGTCTCCGCTCACCTTATTTCGGATCACAATGACGTTGTTTCCCCAGGTACCTGAGGACTGACTCTGTGCGTTATACGCCAGCGACAGCTTTTTGTTTGTCGGCGAGGTCTTCAGCAGGTTGACGGTTACAGTGCCGCTTTTATCCGAGTGCAGGCTGTGCATCACTTCGCCGTCAGCACCAATTGTCATAGTGTTTTTAGGACCGCCCATTGCAACGGTGATCCCCTCCTCTGAACTGGCGGAACCGTAGCCCAGATCAATCTCGCCG
This sequence comes from Citrobacter sp. 50677481, assembly GCF_001463265.1. NCBI lineage: Bacteria > Pseudomonadati > Pseudomonadota > Gammaproteobacteria > Enterobacterales > Enterobacteriaceae > Citrobacter > Citrobacter sp. 50677481. The sequence continues at coordinate 124,446 of NZ_LNHZ01000002.1, read as the reverse complement.
GTCGGGCCGGAGAGGGACGCCGTGACGTCCATAAAAGAATAAGTAGCCATTCATGTTCTCCTTAGCGAACGACGTTGATCTGAACATCAGCGAAATGAACCGCGCCAGCCAGCTTACAGGCCACCTGAATAACCGGTGCCTTACGTGCTTCACGGTCTGCCTGCGCCTGCTCGGAAATCGGCTGCGCGTAGACGTAATAGCCTTTTGTCAGCGTATCGCCGGAATCCAACTGCCCGATCGGGCCGCCATTCCATACGCCAGCAGCCACCAGCCCGTTCGTGACAGACTGATCCATCGACTGTTCAACATTGGAAAGCAGACGCGTAACGCCAGCATCGGTCTGTGGGACTTTGGTTGTGCTGGTGTAGAGCAGGTTGTACAGGTTGGTCTGAACGTAGTTCTGCAGCCAGTCGAGCCCGTGGCGTTCGTCGAAGAAATCACCGCTGGACATTACGCCCTGCTGCAGGATGGCCGTATCGTTCTGGTAGTACACAAATACGTTGCAGTTTTTGGCATCCAGCGCCGCCGCCTGATTGGTGGTCAGGGTTTCATAGGTGATCCCCGGCTCCTGCTTGAATTTCAGGGTAATGGTGGTGTTGCTGCCGTTGAAATTCACCGTGAACGCGCGACCAAATGCAGAAAGCGCGGCGTACTTGCTGCTGGTGGAATACTGCACAAACGTGCGAGCGTATTTTGCCGCCTTCAGCTTATAAGCCAGGTCGGTAGTGGAGGTCGCGTTTACCGTCTCAGGCTCTGCAGTGGTAATCGCCAGAATTCGGCTGAGACTGGAGGACTCGATCGCAGCGGCTACGCTCAGCCAGTCGGCATCGTCGATATCTTCATCGTCAGCCACGGCCAGACCGTACCAGTTCGTGTAATTCAGAACGGCGTTCACCGCCTGCAGCAGCGTTTCCGTCGAACCGCTTTCAGCCGATACCAGCGTTTTAGCCCAGCGACCGACATACACCTGCTGAGGTTTCGGTGACTGTGAGAAATACACGGTCGCGGCTTCATATTCCGGGCTATCCACGCCGAAATCAGAGCCGATATCTTCAGGGGATGAGTAGAGGCGAATACGCTCAGAAACCGGGATAACCGTCGAGCTCCCGAGAATGAGCAGTGAACCAAAGTTTCGACCAGTAGCCGCACGCGGCCCAATGATCACGTCGACATTCACGACGTTAGATACAGGTAATCCCTGCGGCATAATTTAGTCTCCGAAAAATGAGACGGGCGCATCTTGTAGCGTCCGGACGTTGTAGGTACGAATGTTTTTGCGGGACAACGTGATGGTGAGGTCGTAGCGCCTCACCCACTGGTTATTAATGAGCTCTGGCAGGTTGTAGATAGTCCCGGCCTCCACCAGCGAAAGCCCCGAGCGATTCAGTTCGGCGTTGTTTTGCTCGACGAATATCCCCGCGCGGAAAGTTGATGCAGTGTTGGCCCCCAGAGGGCCATAGAAGCAGCAAATCACCGTTACCTGTTCCCATGTCCATTGCTCGGACTGTTCTTCCGAAACCTGAACATCGGACTGGCTTAACGGCTGGGGAACGGTAGTAATACCGAAGGCGCACCACGTCACCCCGTTGTTTGGGATCTGCGGCTGCGGGTCAGTCCATCGGGGGAAAACAAGCGCGGCCGGCAAGCCAGAAACGCCACGAATCCACCGGCTGATCTCACGCTCCAGCGCCTCGTCATACTGGGGGCTATCCCCGACAGGCGTCAGATAACCGCGCGCGGTGCTATCATTACTCAACTGGCGTCCCTCCGTTAAAGTCCACCAGCTCACAATGCGCCTGGACGAATCCGGCACCGTAACGGGTGTACGGGTCGACGAACGTCACGCGATAGTCACGTCCGCTATAGGTCACGATATCGGCATCAAGTCGCGGGGAACTGTCTGAACCGGGCTGGCCCTGGGTTAATCTGAACTGCGTCACGATGAGGATCGCGCCGCTAATGTTCTGGCCTGCCGCCATTCGCCTGGATTCCAGAGAACGGTCAACCGTCACCACGCCAGAGAACGGGATATCCTGAGCGGTATTTTTCGTGAAATTGTCCTCATCCACCGTCTGAACCTGCCGGTGACACACCAGACTGGTGTCCATGAAGTCGGGATCGAGAAGAACATCGCTCACATCGAGAAGAGGCATTATTTTTTCCTCACGACGTAGTTAATTGAGCGCAGCAGGTAACCGTGAGCATACAGCGGCTTGTCGCCGGGAATGCCTTCGGCGCGTCTGCGTTCGAGGGTTTTCTCAGAAAGCGGGTGCAGTCGGTCGCCAGCACCGATAACAGCTTTTGCAGCATCACGGGCAATCTGTCCGGCGCTCTCCAGCTCACGCACTGCTGCTTCAGTCTGCCCCTCCAGCGCGGCGGTTGCCGCTGCCTTCAGGTGCGCAGTGGTTCTGGGTTTTGAATCCTCGATCCCCATATCCAGAAAAGGACGCGGGGGAAGCGTGACCGTCGTACCGTCGATTTCCACCGTTGCGCCCGTCGAGTGGAGGTAGCCCAGTTCCGCGTTATTAATCGGGGAGCCATCTTCACGCCCTGCCTTGTCCTCAGGTATTCCCACCAGCACATCCATTCCGGATAGCTGCCGGAGGGATTCCAGAACAGCCACGGCGTTATCAGCACGAACCGTTAACCCGCTTTTCATAGCAACTGCCTGCCACCAGCGCCGAACATCGACCACCACCAGTAGAACTCGCGCCCGTAGGCGGTGCTGTTCCAGAAACCGGCATCCGGATTGATTACCCCGGACACGTCATAGCTCACTGAAACCTTATCCACGGACTTAGAGGACACGACACCTGCTGCGCCGTTGCTGTTCACACCACCAGCGGCAGCAGCGGCCAGCGTGCGTCCGCGCAGCTCCGTATAGTGAGCCGTGAATAGTTCGGCCAGGTAGACGAACTGATCGCCCTGTACGTCCTGATTCAGAAGCGAATCGGCCTGCCCCAGATAGAAATTCACTGATGGGTCTGGGTAGCGTGTTTTGTCGGCGAACTCGGGAAAGTCGGTGCGGAACTGATCGTTAGTCGGAAGCCTGCTGTTTTTTGGCATTTTTCGCGTCCCCGCCGGTGTTATCGGTTTTGTCCGTACTGTCTGCAGGTTTACCGCCTGCTGGTGCCTGAACAGCGGCCAGCTGCGCTTTCAGGTCTGTGTTTTCATTCCCCAGCGTGGTGATGGTTTTTTCATGCTCAGCCAGCTGCGCTTTCAGGGTGTTATTTTCTTCTGCCAGGAGAACAAGGCTCGCGGAAAGGTCTTCATTGCTCTGCTCGTTCGCCAGGTCGGCTTCGTCAATCGGGCGCGCATAGGCTTTAAAGGCCCAGTGGTCCTTAACTTCTTTCGGGAAAGAGGAACTGTCGTGGATGCCCGGAGACAGCTCAAATTTAGAACCGTCGGAAAAGCTGAGAGTCGCGCCACCGGAAACAACGTATTTCATGTTTTTGCTCCATAAAAAAAGGCGGGTTTCCCCGCCTGTTTCAGGTTAAGACGCCGGAACGTCCAGGTAAGAGATCGTATTGGAATACGGGGTTTCCACCTGGCCCAGCTTGCCGTAGTAAGTGGTCAACTGCTGCAGGCCGCGATATTCCAGCGGAGTGTTCAGCAGAGGAACCATAGGGAAGCGAACGTATTTTTCGTCCTGGGTGTAAGCAACGATACGATGCGCGCCACCAGCGCCACGCTTGGAGGCCCACTTCATGGAGACGATCTCCAGTGGTGTGCCATTTTCCTGGAACGCGATGGTGTTAATCTTCACGTATTCCAGCACAGAGATATTCCCTGCAGAGGAAACCTTTTTGCTCGCCAGCAGGCCGAACAGCTCCGGTGCCAAGCCGATTTTTGCCGGGCAGACCGCATAACCAGAACGAACCCAGCCATCAGACAGTACCAGGTTGATATCCTGGACAATCACATCCGGATCGGTGGTTGCGGTCCACGCTGCAGCTGCAGCAACAGGAGTAACATCCGGCAGGTTCAGCAGGCCAGCAACGCCGAGCTCGTTATCACCGATATAAACCTGTTCGTCGGTGTCCATGTTCCACTTCAGCTTCATGCCTTCGTATTTCTGGACATCAACCGGACGGCCCAGTTTCTGGGCAGAAGCCAGTTCCGGTACCGTCCAGCTGATTTCCTGCCCCCACAAGGTGAGGTTGTTACGGGTAGGCTGAATATCGAGTTCGATGCCAGGAATGGCAGTAGCTTTTTTACCGATCCAGTTTTTACCGTTAGGGTTTGGACCACCAACGCCGACGAAATCGGTATTAGTGAAGGATGACACTTCATCAGCGATAGAAATATCGCTGCGCAGCGGCATGTCGCGTGACCATTTGTAGGACACTAAAGGCATGTTCAGCGTCTGATCCATGCGCTCCAGTTCGCCGACCAGAAACGCGCCGGTGGAGTCGATGGTCGCTCTGTCAATTGTAAACATTAATTATTCCCTCAGATGTTATAAGCGATTTCAATACGGCCGTCGGCTTCACCCGGCCCCATGACCTCTGCATTTGGCAGCTGAGGTGTATTTGATGCGGTAGAGTCCGGAGACAGCACAAAGGAGCCAACCGGGCTTTGAGTGGTACCACCAGCCACGCGAACGTAAACCGGATCGCCTTTTTTCGCGGTCGCCGCGTTGCCTGCGGTAGCAGTTACGCAGATGTAACCGCGTTTCAGGTTGTCACCAACCTGATTAGCCGTCACACCGATGTAAGCAAGGTCCAGAGCAGAGGTAATCGGGAACGGTCGAACCAGAATCCCTTTCACTTTGCTGATAGTGTCGCCAGATTCCAGCGGAACGAATTTATCGTTCACGTATTTACCAACCAGCCCGTAGGACGCGAACTGCTTCGTGTGGTCCAGGCTAACTGGCTCGATGGTGAGATCACGAGGACGGGTAACGCCCCCGGCAATGCCCAGGGGCATGCGCGTTAAATATGCAGTACCTGCCATGATGATTTACCTTATTTGTTTTTTGCCCAGAATTCGGCGTTGACCTTGTTCAGCTCTGCCGGGGAAAGGTGTTTAGTGCTGATTCCGCTGTCCGTGGTGCGGGTGATGTTATTCAGCGGGGTCAGCTGATTTTTCGCCTTATGCAGCGCCACAGCGGCAGTAAACACCGCGTCGACCGTAGCCTTAGGCGCTTTGTAGAAATCATCCACCCCGAACGATTTCAGGCTGTCACCGGTACGCATTGCGTGATTCAGCACCTGACGTTTAAGGCTCTTATCGCTGGCAGGCTGGAAGCCAGGGCAGATAATTTCCGCATCGGCGATCAGGTTGCGCTTAAAGGCTGCATCACCCGTCACTTTGCGGTTTTCTTCTTCGTCTTCGTCGGTGGTCATGTTGCCAGGGTCCGGATCGCCATCGGTGGTTTTACCCTCCAGCTTTTCCAGACGATCCAGCAACGCTTTCGCCCAGGCCGGAATTTCTTCATCGCCAGTGCCGGTTTTGTCTTTGTTCGGATCGCTTTCGTCCGTAGTGGTGCGGTTCGCCTCAGGGAGTGCGGTAGACTGCGCTGGAGCATTCATGTTGATAGTTACACCGGGGATTGAAGGCATGCCATCAGACGGCATATCCGGCGCTTCGTCGATGAGTTTTGCCAGTGCATCCTCATCTTTCGTCTTAATGGCCTGAGCCAGTTTTTTAAGCCATGACATTACAGGCTTCTCCTTTGTTGTTGATGGGATGGAATCCCCGATTGCACAGCGGCCACCAGCACGCCCCCGGTCGATGCCGACAGCGAGGTGGTTACCTGTGATTTGGTATTGCTTGCCTTTGCCGGGTGCCAGCTGCTTGTACTGCGCGTCATAGCCACAGCTGACATCGGTCAGGCCAGAATTCACCGCGTCGATTGCTTCCTGCCGTTTAATCAGTACGTCAGCAATGAGCAGATCCGATTTATCGCCGGTGCCGCGCCGGACGTTCTGAATGTGTCCGTGTGCCAGCTCTGCGAAGTTAGAAGGGTTCACGAAAACGATGTTGCCCAAACTGTCCTCTGGATGCCCCAGCGTGACGGCTACGCCCTCAAAGCTCGCTATCGTCTCCGGGGAAAACACCTCGTCCTCTGTTCGCCAGACTGTCACCGTGCCGGTGCCGTCCGGTTCGAGGTCGATTTCCTCAGGTAAATAGACCTGCGTCCCTGTGCGTGCGATCGGCACGTCTTTACACAGCAGCGAACCGTCCGCCGTCAGATAGCGCGTTTCGCCCAGGCGTGTAGTGAAGAAATATTTCATGGGTTACCTGCTCGATTACGGGCAACAAAAAGGCCGCCCGGAGGCGACCTCGTGAGATGGGAAAAATGTTCGAAATAACGGGCTATTTAACATAAGGGTTCTTACCCGCACCGACGAAAATGAACTCGATTAAAATGTCCCCTTAAAGCCGTAAAAGTAGCGATTAACTGGGCTGAAAATCGGTCTTTTCGAATACAACATTTCCATAACATTTCGCGGGTATTGCAGTTCGCATGAAATGATTGCTCAAAGCGGTATATTTCATTTTCTTGGTGCAGGAATCTGTACTTCAGGCCAGCATTTGCAGTTCGGCAAACATCCGGCGTGTCCGGTCATACCGTCCAGCGTCGGCGGGTTATCCCAGCGCACAAATTTATCTTTCATCTTGCGGTGAGAATCGCGCGTGCCGGCCCCCTCGATTCGCCACCAGTAACCCTCTGAGCCAACCGAAAGGGCTCTGGCCTGCGTTAGCGCACCGGTAGCTCGTCCAATCTCTGTACGGGCAATCAGCTGCGCCCTGCTGGCGGCCACGTCACCGGAGGCCATGATCATCTCGTAGAGCTCGTCCGGACGTTCACCCTTGATAACCGCCTGCATTGCGCGCTGTTGTATGTCCATCACGCGATCAGCTGCTTCCAGCGGCAGGGACTTCATCAGCTGAATCTGGCGGTAAACGATATCCTGCGCCACCTGCCCGACGGGGGTATTACCCACCACATCGCGCAGGCCAGCGCCGATTTCCTCTGATACCGATTTCCACTGATTCCATTCCTCCTGCTCGACCTGGGCAAACATCCTTCGCCCGACCTGCTCTGCCCAGTCGCTGATTACCTCGGAATAGTCCACCAGCGTTTTCGAAATGCTGTCAGCGCTGGCCTGTGAACCATCGTAGGTACCATCGACGATCTGCCCTATCTGGTTTGCTATCGCCAACAGGCTTTTTCGATACTGGATCTCCGAACGGCGGCGGAGGGATGGTTTCAGGTTCATCCTCCTCCCACTGGGCCTTCGCATCTTCTATGTCCTCGTCAGTGATAGAACCACCGATGCCAATCACATCAGAAATGTTCCTGAGGTCGTTAAGCGCTGCTGCAGGTGGCATCCCAAGGTCACGAACGGCGGTACCGAGTGCAGTAACCACATTGTTCGCCATCGTTGCGCGGTCCACGTCTGACATCTCCCAGAGCTTGTTAAACTCAAAAGTAAAATCGTCAGGTAGTGGTTCACCGAAAAGAGAACGCCAGGAGATATCAAGCAGCCAGCGGATATGTCGGCGTAAGCGTCTCTCCTGCAGCGAGTTAACCCGGCTGTAGTAGTTTTCCAGATCGCCGTCGCCGGTGTTGAAACCTGCTGGGGACTGCCCGAACAGTCGGACGAGAGGAATTCCCGTCGCGCCGGAAACCTGCTCAGCAAAGCGCAGAAGGACATCAGCGATACCCGCAAACGTATAGCTGTGGGTTTCGAATTTATCCTTACCATCCATGATGGTCATGCCTTCGATGGTCTGGAACTCACGTATCATGTCCAGGTGCTTCATCAGCGCCTTTTCAAGGTCGCCTCCGGTAGCAAGAATCTTGCGCAGGTCTTCAATGCTGTAGGTCCGCAGATGCGCTTTGTGGATCAGCTGAGTGGTGCCGACCGTCGCAGTATCAAACGCCTCGATACGCTCGAAAATACGCTCCACAACAGACATCCCCCAGCCGTTTTCCGTCTGGGCCTGCTGGAAAGGAAGCGTATCGCCCTCCATGCGGATAACGCGGCTATGGTGGATCTTCCAGGGGGGGATCCCCTGCTGGTTCGTGATTACCTTGTAATATTTCGGTTTCCCAAAATCGGGACCGTAATCGGTAACGAGATCGTAATAACTCGGGTTAACCATCCAGCGGTCAAGGCTCATCACGCCCTTAAACTGCCCCTCTTTGATGCGATCCAGTTTCAGCGGGGAGGACATATCCTGCCCTTCAAGCAGGACCACCAGCACCGCGCCACCGTACAATCGTGACCATTTGAGGTTATCGTTAAGACCATCCCATATAGCGAGCTCATCCCAGAAGGTTTCGAGCTTGCCCTTTTGTCCGGGTTTCAGCTTTGAGCTGATGTTAATCCCCTTGCGGGTCATATCATCGGCCATCGCGTCCACGCCGGCACCAACGAGGAACGATGAACGGTACGCAAATTCCAGCATCACCCTGTTACGGCTGATGTACCCGGGCATGTACATTCCGCCCGTCTGTATGTTTCTGGTGTCGCTGCCAAGTTTGGCCGTGAAATTGTTGTACCCGTCAGCTGTCGCAACGGGCTTTTGTGCGCCGTTCTGGCGTTTCTTACGGGACATGTCACGCTCCGGCCAGTTTGGCCCAATTATCAAGAGAGGAATCCATCGGCGCGTAGTTAATCATTACGGCGTCAGCAAGGTTCGGCGATTTTGTGCCTTCCGGCTGTTTATCCACGAGGATTTTACCGACGGCGTTTTTCGACCATGTAGGCTGTGAAAGCTCCATCAGCAGGCGGTCAATATTTTCTATCTCGCTGCTTATCGAAATGATTTCGTCGGGGTTGTAGTCCATCCCGTTCAGCGCGCGGAAGGTGTTACGAAACAGCTTGCGAAGATGCCACCAGCTCTGTGCTTTCGCGTTCGCGAAGAAGTCTTTATTCAGGCGCGCCGCTTTACCGTTATCACCAGGAACGGCTTCATCTTCCGGATCAAATACGCTACCGCTACCACGGAAAGGCGTAGCTGTGATTGTTCCCCGTCCTTCAGCCTGCCTGAGCTCGTTTATCACGCGAGCATCGCCACGTGCACCCGCGCCCAGACCGTCCTCATCGAAACGGAACTCATCCAGACCGTAATCGTCACAGTACCCAAACGATTTAACGACAGAAGCGTAGATGTCGCTGCCAATACCAGACCATTCGTGAACGTTCTGCAGAAGGAAGCCATAGCGGCAAGAAAAGCCGTTTTTGTCTTTCCCTTCGTCTGCGATATCCATTGCGCCGAGGCGCTGGCCGCTGGGCTGAATACCCAGTTTGATATGCGCGTCGACGGCAGCCTGCACCCATTCAGAAGGAATGAGAATCCCCTCTGTGGATGCGCTGTAGTTCAGGTCCAGTTCCTGAGCAACGATAATCGGATCATCAATTTTCAGACATTCGTTGCGGTACCACTCATCATCCTTGCGCGGGTCGCTGCGCCAGTGGAACGTAAACACCGGGATATTTCCGCTGTGGCGCTTACGTGCAAAGGGGTTATTCATGCCGTTAACGGATGAGAGATCTATACGGCAGCGGGTCGTCTGAGAGAGCGCAGCATCGATGATTAATGGCCGTTTGAGGAATGCCGACTCATCCACGAAATAAAGCGTGGTACGGTCACCACGGCCAATGTTATCGCCTGCCTCCCCCTTAATGACCGCGCCCGTTTCCGGAAACTCCACGCGCATGTAAGGTGCGTGCTTTTTGTCATTCCATGAACCGCGAAACTCAACCGGCAGCAGCTCGACAAACTTACGCGCTTTCCAGAACAGTGCTTTCGGGTCGCCGGTACTGTCGACATATTCCTCTTTACGGGAACCAAACCCGATCACCATTTCTTTATTGAACAGGCAAAGCGAACAGGCCAGACCGATAGAGGTCCAGCTAAGCCCCATTTCGCGGCTTTTTTCTGTCAGTCCATGCTCAAGACTGGCGCGCCTGTCCATGATCCAGTGAATCCATTCCTCCTGGCGGGGGAACAGCAAAAACGGGATGGTGGCAGGCAGGCCATAATCGAGGTTACGCGGGTCCGTCGTCATACCCCAGTCGATGATGAACTGGGCCGGGTTAGTGCGGTAAAACTCACGGAGTGCCGGAAGCATTTCAGGCGCTTTCCTGATCCGCTCCAGCCTCTCCATTCTCCACTCAAACACGGCGGTATAGTCCGGTTTGCGGAAGTCAAAGGGGAACGGGATCGGCACAGAAAAATTCCTCAAAAACGCCCCGATTTAACATAATGGTCGTTACCCGAACTGGCGCAACAGCCCCCATCACGCAAACGGCGTGAAGCCTCTGTTTTGAACAGAAAAGTGGTCAAATCGGGATGAATAAAACGTGCATAAAACGGGTCAAAAAGTGCATAGCATTTTTACGGTTCGAAACGCCTGTTTTTGCAATTTTCAGCCCAGGTATTTTTTGTAGATATCTGCTGCTTCCTGCGGGGTCAGGTTCGCCGCGTCGGCTTTGGCTGCCTCGTCCATATTGTTGAACGATTCGAACATTTTCGGTGCTTCCAGCTCCATAAGCAGGGTTGCCGGAACTTTTACCCCCTCAGCCTCAAGCAACTGCGCCGCCTCCAGCGCGGAGTATTTCCCGGCCACCTTGTGTTTCATCACCTCGCGAAGCACATCACGCTGACGTTCTTCCTCGCTATAGACGCTGGTACCAAGACCGAGCACTTTCGAGAAAACAGCAATATCGTTGTGCGTGGGCAGCACATCTTCAATAGTGGTTTTCACACCATCCGGCGATGTGGTGACAACCTTCCGTTTGCGAACGTCCAGGCTCTTACCGGCGACGCGGTTTATTTTCTCTCTGAGAGCTTCGCGAGCCTCAGTGAAAGCGCGCTCAAACTCGATATTCTCTTTACGCCAGCGACGGATCGTCGTCTCGTCCACACCTAAGCGCTGAGCAACCATCCGATTGCTGATTTTGCTACGGGCTAATGCCATGTCCATAACGATACCGACGTAGGCTTTTCTGAAGCTTTTTTTAGGAGCCATACTTCCGCCTAAGTCAATGTGATTACTTTTTGTTCAAAACCCAATTTCTCCGATCCGGGTGCGGCGTATCACGCGGTAAATTCTGGCGTGCAGGCCGCGTCCTCTCTGGTGCCAAGTGCGGCATATCAGAGGGGGTAAAAATGCGGCATATCCTTTTTTTCGGGAAAACTGCGATTTGATGCCCGTAGGCCGCGCAGAATGGGGAGATAGTGGATCACCCTAATATTTCCACTATGTGGATAACTCAATCCAAATCCATCTCTACCACCTCACCGAAAAGGTGACCGTAAACGTCCATCGTAGTTTTGATGTTCGAATGCCCAATAAGTCGGGAAACCTTCAGAATATCGACGCCTTTGTTTGCCAGGCGAGATACAGCAAAATGGCGAAGATGATGGAATCGCTTAATGCCATAGTCGTTCAGGGTTCTGACGAGAACACCCTGAGTGCCATAGCTGGTAGCGAGGCATGCGCCGGTAAACTGGTTGCAGATAAGAGGTTCAGAGGAACCAAGCTTACTTTTATCCAGCAACGCGAAAAGCTCACGCGGCATCCGTACCCGGCGCTCCACACCTCTTTTCAGCCCCTCATGTATCACGCCGTCAACTACATGCCCCCGGATGTCGATCCATTCGGCTGACACGTCGTTATAAGTAACCGCCAGAGCCTCACCGATACGAAGGCCACAAATCCCGAGCCAGCACGCGATACGCTCACGAACTGGCGCGTTATTCAGTAGCTCCCTGACCGATGATGATGGCGGTATGGTGATGGGTCGACGCTTCCGGCGCGCGGGACGGTCAACAGGGTTAAAAGTGATGAGCCGCTTTTCCACCAGCAGGAAGAAAGCCGAACGAATCCAGCGATGGCAGCCGGTGCGAACCGAATCAACGATATCGCGATGGCTGATATGGAGAATATTTTTTTCCAGTATCGGCCCGTCTACAGCGAGAAGATCGTGACGGCATTTCGTATATGACGACAACCGAATGATATTTTTTTCCAGCTTGCCGGCCTGATACCCCAGATAAAACAGAATTAACTTTCGGAAAGTCCAGGAATGGTCTATTCCGGTCCAGCTGGCAGTTCGACAATCCAGCTCGATATTCTGTTTTTGCCAGAAAAGATGTGCGGCATCATCAATATTCTTAAAAATGCGGCGGCGTCCATGACCGGATTTTTCATCCTTCCAGTGGACGTAATATTTTGATTGTCCATTGGCATCAGTGGATTCTTTTATCGAAGCCATACTGAACAATCCTCACTCAAAAAACATTATCAAAGCCACTCGGTGAATGGCTTTTGTAATGAATTTATCGGACCAGCGTTACTTTCGTTTTTGTAAACCGGCGCACCAGTCGAGCGGCTTCACGCTGGAGCTCGTCTTCGATCTGAGGAGTAAGTGGCTTACGTGCATATTTCCGGCTTATTTCTTCAATCACCTGGTTTATTTGCTCATTACTCGGCGGGATTACTTCGACATTTAAGCGAGCCATCAAGCCACCTCTTTTTCGGTTAGTTTCTCGACCTTATCACGAACAAGCGAACAGCACAGGCGCACAAACAATGACGCTATTACGTAGGCTACCGCTGTAAACACCCACCCACCGTATGCAAGCATGGAAGCCCCCAGCACCAGGCAGAACCATCCCCATACTCTCGCTATTGCGTTCTTGCGCTTAGCAAAGCGTTCAAGGTATTCAATACCCTCCCGCCGGGACTTATCATCCTTTGAATACTCGACACCAAACGTAATAATGAGAGCTAACAAACCAACTACCGCGCCAAGCAATACGATCACCCAGTAGGCGGCGGCAACAACTCTCAATAAAGAACCGGCACCTGTAGTAACAGCAAAAAGCAAAGCGGCGAGCAGCGCGTAAAAAGTTATTTTTGTTGCTGCATCAGTGAAAAATTTCTTCATTGCGTTTCCTTTAAGGTGTGAGCCTGTCGTACAGGAGCAACGCCCGAGAGAGGTCGCCACCTTTAACGATGCTCCTCAGGCTCACTACTGAAAGACTCTCTGAAATGCGCGTACGAGGCGCAGAAAAAAGCCCCTCTATTGCGAGGCTCTGGTTTTCTCTATTTCACGTATCCCAGCCAGCTGGTTATTCGCTTTTTCGATAGCGGCCAGCAGCGGCTTGATCCAGAGAACAGCTTGGCAATACGTCAGCGCGCTGGTGGTAGTGGCGCTATCACCGGCTGCGTCAGCGTCCCCGGAATCGGTGTGCACTGCGCTGGCACGTAAACTGTTCGCGTAGCTGAGCAGCCCACCAGAGACATCAGCAGGAACAGGCAGATCACAGGTTTTTTCACGGCGGAGGATCTCCCGATACTCGATAACGGTTTTATCGGAGCTGGCATCAATCAGCGAGTTTAGTCGGCTGGCGTTTTCGGCAACCTGGTTAAACCGGTTGAAGTTGAAAGCCTGAGCAGCGATAACCGTCCCCTGCAGGGCGTTGTCACTGCGCAGAACGCCGTTATCACTCTTCAGCGTAGCTACGTCAGAGCGGCTGTTTGCCAGCAGGACACACAGCACGGCGACTACTGCAATGACGGCCACCAGCAGTATCAGACGCCATGAGGCTTTGATATCGGCTATGGTGATCATTTCAGACCGTCCAGACAGAGAGCTTCCTCTTTACCTGCGCGAGTAACCAGCCCAGGAAGAACCCGGCCGCCACCGTAAACCCAGCGAGGAAATTCGTAGCACGCCGCCTTAAGGTCACCTTTTCGGAACAGGGAGAACATTGTCGAGCTCCGCATATTGCCGCACCCAGCACGGAACGTGACCGATACTACAGCGCTGAAAGTATCATCAGACAGATTTCTGCCGTTGGCGTACCGGTTAACACAGGATTCAGCATCGAGGATATTTTTTTCCCATTCCGCCGCGATCTGCTGGTCGTTTTTAACTGTGCCGGGTTTAACCCCGTGGGTGTTGCCCATGCCATCAGTGAGCACACCAGCCGGGCAAATATAAGGATCTCGACGACATGATTCCGCGTTGCCGATGAGTTCAAGACCGCGCTCATTGGTCCGAACATGCCCAGCGTTGAGCACTATTGCGATAATCGTAGCTACCGAGCAAACAATTCCGGCAGCTCCACTTTTCTTACTCAGTTTCAACTGTGCCACTAGAAATTCTCCGCATAGCCTCCGTTACCACCTCGGCGGTAGCCGGACGATCGGAGTGTGGTTTTTTACCTACATCTGATAAGTAGTTCGCCAGCAGTTGGGTTCTTTTCCTTTCCTCTGCCATGCGCTCACGCTCTTCTTTGCGCTTTGCGTAGTAGGTTTTTATCGTGAAAAATGCCGATACAAGGGCACCGATAATAAATACGTAATCCTGTAGGCTGAGCAAAGAGAACACCCCTAAAGCAGCCGACCACCAATACGGTAAGTCGTGTCCATTTGTTGGGTTCATACGTTGCATTCCACACCTCCGGGTTCGGGGTGCTGTGTGATGAAATGGGAAATTAAATTCTGCGGAAAGCGTACGAAGCGACGCCCTTACGCCCTAACTGGCATTCGATTGTGTTTTGCTCTGCGCAGGTGAAGCTCTGCTCTGCAAACCAGCGCCTGATACCTTCATCAGTGAAATACCAGATGTGCTCGTTCTTTCTGAAATGATGGGAGCGGAGAATGTCTCCGGCATCAGTGAAAATCGGGATCGACACGAAAACGTATTCACTGGCCTGCTGTACCGCCAGCTCCGGCTCGTCGATGTGTTCCAGTACATCCCACATCGTCAGTGCTCGCCACTTATTGGCGTAGAGATCTGCGAATGCGCCCCGCTCGTTCAGCCAGGCAATACCGGCCGGATTAACGTCATACCCAAGCGTTCCCGGTCGGGTAGAGACGAACTGACCGGCACCGATACCAACGTCGAGAACAGGGCCGTGAAAATGGCGATCCACCAGCTCAATACGGGATTGCGTTAAAGCTCTGCCCGTTTCGGTGTCAGCCAACTGCTGATACTTTGCGAAATACTGCTCGTCATACGGGCGTGATGCCGGAACGGGGTAACGTCCGATCCCCAGCTCCGGTAAAAATACCAGCCCGCTTTCCAGTTCCTGATAAAACGACTTCATGGAGCCAGGCCTCGAATTTATCGGAGAAATTTGAAATCCGCTTGTCGCAGTGGTGATCCCATGCTTCACAGCGGCAGTAATTGTCGGGAATTGCCCAGCCAACACGAGAAAGGTCCATCGCCGGATCGGTTACGATTTCCGGGGCGTTGTGACCACCCCGCCCACCAGCGACAATGTATACCGGCGTTTTATAGGCAATAGCAGCAGGAAGCGCCCAGCCCACCGGCGTAACCACCACGGCGGCATGCTCAATCAGGCGCATCAGCGATTTGAAGTTGAGCTGGCCGGAGTGCATGCGCAGATCTGCTTCGGGAAGTTCGCCGACGGTCCACTCCTCCCCCTCCTGCAGGTCAGCCACGCTAATTACACAGAAATGCTTTCTCAGTAGCCGGGATGCCTGCAACAGGTACTCCGGATCAGGATTACGGGAGTCACTGCGCCATTCACTGCGAACAGTAGCCGGACGAATTACCGCGATCGGCTTTTCAGACGTAAATTCAGCGGGTCCGTAAGAGGGCAAGTCGAGTTCTGACGGCTCGGTGCCAAACTGCTGGCGCATCGCGTCAAATATTGAACCGCGTCGTAGATGATCCGGACCGTAGAAAATTCGTTTTGTCTGCCGCATATCTGGCGGCAGGTGAAAAGCGGCCTGCGTCCGGTACTCGTTTTTGCGCTGCGTGCGGAGCGTTGTAAAACTGCGAACTGGCAGAACGAGCAAATCTTCATACAGTTCGGGCCACGCGGTCCGGATATAAGTACCGGCTGGCAACTGCTTAACGAAAGCGCGCTGGTAGATGTTGTCACCCATGCCCAGCATGCCTTCAATGAATAGAGGAACGTTTAACATGCCACCTCGCGTAAAGCCTCATTGAGGCCGAGACGCCGGAAGCACTTAAGCGCTGTCTGGCGGCTACTGTTGATGATACTCACCTTACCGGCCAGCGCTCTGGCGGTATTGGCAAACTCCCCGCGCCATCGCGTGACACTCTCTGCTGTAGGATTATCCAGCCCGACGTGATCACCATGCCAGTGACTACCGCCATTAATGGAGCAGTCAAACCCTAATAGGATGATGTTTTTCGCCCCCTGACTGGCAGCAAACAGAATCGAGCGCTGCCCGGAGTTGAAGGCCCACCGGGTATCTGTATCAAACAGATTTAGCCCATAGCGTTTATGAGCCCGGTAATTACAGGTCCAGCGAGAGGCGGAGGACGGCAGAACATCGATGTTTGCATCCCACCAGCGCAGATCCCCCGCGTAAATGTATTCACAATCAGGCACGGCTCGCCAGGTGGAGTTAACAGCAATAACCGGCAGCCCCGATCCGGAGATCAGTTCGCAATCTGATTTATTGAGAGATGGGCCGGATGCACAAATGATGAATGTATTCATTCGTGTTGACCTGGTTCGGGAGTGATTGGTTACGGTTGCCGATGCTTATCTTCGGCTTGTCTCTGGGGACTGCAATTAACCGTAACGGGGAGAGCACTGAGCCTACTGTGACGGGTTATCGTCACTCTTTCCCCCGAAGGGTGGCCCTCGACGCAGAACGCCCATAAGCCCAATGCTCTTCCCTGTTACGGCCATAAAAAAACCCGCTCGGAGGCGGGTTTGATTTCGTGCAGGCGCAATAACCTACGATTTGAAGCATACACGACAAGTTCGGACAAAATCAAGTTTTAAGTCGCTAATATGCTAAATTTTGTTCACATCATCACGAAAGCTCGTTGCGTCCTGAAACGCCGAGTCTGCTTTTTGTTCTTCCCTGTGGCAGACGTCGACAAGCACCTCCAGAAACGGTTTCCAGTTACGGGTCCACGTTCTGACGTGCAGATCCGGGACTCGCTTCAGTATCGCTTTATAGGCTGCAGTAGACGGCACCCCAGAAAATCCGTTTCCGCTGCAGCGCTCGCAGGTTTTGAACACCGGCGCGCCGCGCTCGCTTGTGGCTTTTCGGTCGAGCACCTCACCTTTGCCGCCGCAACGGCATCGGGCCAGCAGCTCACCTTTACCGTTACATGCCGCGCATTTACGCTTGACCAGTTCGTGCTTGATTTTCGGCGGTACGATTTCCATTCCGTCAGAGTTGAAGACTCCAGGATGTTTGATCACATCCTCATACTGAGAGGTTAATCCGCTGCCGCTGCAGCTGTGACACGTCACGCTGGTTTCCGCTGAACGGGAGTATTCGGCAAAGGCGAATTGTGCGAGCACCAGCATGCACCAGCCAAACTCGCCTGCTGCTGCTTTACGTACATTCCTGGGCGCTGATTCCATTGCATGACGCGCCAGAGCCTGTACAGCCAGTTGCTCATCGCTTTTGCTGATCCCGGTCTTACCAAAGAAGGCAGCCAGACCAAACCGCGCTCGGCTGCTGGTGGTACCAATCGCCGCCATAACATCGGTGCCGGTGATTCTATCCGGAGAGGTTCCTTTCACGTCGTCGCTGATGTGCATACCCTGAGGGCTAAAGTGTTTTAGTGATGCCTCCAGTTTCATTCTTCACACTCCCCTACCAGGTTAAGAATCACCGCCGCGCCGTGGTTTTCCATAAATTCGTCCTTTCCACTGTCAAGAAACCAGCGACATACCTCCACGGCTTCGACGCGCGTTACGGGTTTGATGGTTGCCAGCAACTTTTCAAGGTAGCGCTCGCGGTCATATACGGATTCGTGATGCTCGGAGTAACCAAATTCATCGCCCAGCTCCTGGCTTGAAGTGTGGCGAACGCTATAGAGCCAGTCCCAGTAAATAAATTCACGAACAACATCGGACAGCGTAAAAGGCTCAGGCAACACATCGCGATATCCATCAACAAATGCCAGGCGCTGTTCATCAATTTCGTTCATACGGCTGCCGTTAATGCTGCCAGCTTTCTTCTCGGCCGGAGTCCATCCCCAACGGTGATCGTCGATAAATTTCGGGGAAGACTTGATTACTCGCTCGGCCTCCACATCTTCGAGAGCTGCCTCATAGCTGCCGAACGTGGCCCTGACTGATGCTGCTTTTTTGATGTTCTCCCGGGCGTTCTTGATTACCCGGGTCGGGTTATCCATGCGATGGTACCGAAGGCAACCTGGAAAGGATCGCCACCATTCGCCAGCAAATAACGCGCGTAACGTTCCTCGGCCTCTTTTGGGGAGATTTCAATTTTCTCCAGCGCGGCTTCGGCTGCGTCCAGATGTGCTGGTTCGTTCAGACGGATCACCTCCAGCACCCAAAGATAAGCGTCAGTCTGCTTATGCCCGGTGATTCTCCGTTGCTCGGGCAGAGGCTTGATGTTTGCGAGGGCGGAGCTGTGCGCTGCCGTCGGGATGGTGAATAGTGCTTTATGTTCGTTGTTATCAGTACGCATTACGCAGCCGCCTTTTTCTTGAAGAAAACCACCTCACGAACCTGATCGCCGTTCATGAGCATGTCGTTAAAATCCCCGTTATCCGGGTAGTAGATGCTGATTTTTTCCAGGTCATTTTTTGCCAGTAAGTTGGCATGGGCGCATTCCGTGGCCGCAGCCAATCCGGTGGCGCTGTTTACGTCTCGATCTGCGAAAATAATCAAATTTTTCACACCTGCAGGAACACGGAATTTCTTCATGAATCCGCTGGTCATGGTGGCCCAGGTGTTAACGTTGTACAGCTGCTTGCAGGAAAGAGCCGTTTCGATACCCTCGGCAATTCCGAGGGTCGTCGCTACCGGGAACATGCGAATAGCGACTGAACGGGCATGATCCAGATAGCTTTCGTCCTGAAGAGATTTCTGGCGCTTCGCTCCGGAAGAATCCCTTAGTTGGGCTTTCTGATTGCCGTCCAGTAAGGTTCTGTGCAGATAGCAAAGCTCGCCTTTGTCGTCAGTTGCGAGTGAATACAGACACTGGTAAACCTTACCGCCGTAGCGTTGTTTATCATTGAACTTCACCGCCTCTTGTGGGAGCTGATAAATTCCCCTGGCCTGCAGATAATCCGCCCCGGTAGTTCCTTTCAGGTTGACCAGTTTCGAAAATTTGGACAGAACCCGATCACGGGCACTTACTGCATCTGAAGTGCGCGGGAACGCTTCGCGGGTAAAGTTATTACCAATCAGCTGGTCTATTTCCCTGCAAATTTCATTGAATGGCTTCCCTTGTGTCAGAGTGACAAGCTTCATTCCGTCACCGCTGCCGCAGGTACAGATCCATGTTCCCCGGCCGTCCCGGTCATCAATACGCAGCTTTCCCCGCGCACCACATACCGGACATTCGCCTTTAAAGTGATTTCTGGCATTAATGGGAGGTAACCCGAAGTGCTCAAAAATCATTGCCCATTGACCTTTTGCCGCTTCTGCCGTCTTCATGCTCGTTTTCCTAACTGCTGTTTGATATCGCTAATCGCTTTCTGTGCTTGCTGTACTGAGGATGGGGCTGCCGTTCCTGATGCCTCCAGCAGGCGCTTTGCCTTCTCCTGCCCTTTCGCATACGCAATCAATTTGTGCCGGATGAAATTAGAGACGGTCGGCGTGATCTCCATCGGGAAATCGCTCAACCCGTTAGGCCACTCGTCAAACCGTTCGCGAAAGGTGTTTGCGCACCAGCCATCGCTGACGGGCTTTTTCCCCTGCGATACGCGCTGGCGCTGATAGAATTTGATCTGACTCCACCAGGCCTGTTTTTCTGCCTTCGTGGGTTGATGCTGGTTTTTACCCAGCTTTTTGAGTTTGCGGCCGGTGTCGGTATCGACATCCTCACCGCCCAGCGGCTTATGCCCACATTTCGGGCATACATAGACGCCAGCTGGCTTCATGTAATGGCATTGAGAGCATTCGTGTGGCAGCTTTTCGGCCCGTTCCTCAGCTGCGCGGCGCGCGCTTTCCTCCATGCCGTCAGACTTACCGGGAAGATCGTCGTACTCGATTGAATCCGGATAACCCAGACGGTGCACGGTGCCGCTGTGATCGAAGATGAGGCAGGACTCTTTACCCGGTGCGGTGCGCAGGCCACGACCGAGCGCCTGCAGCCAGCGAATTTCGCTTTTTGTTGGCCTAGCGTAGATGATGCAACGAACGTCACTATCGAAGCCGGCCACCAGAACGCCCACACTAACGATGATTTTTGTGGCGCCAGTTTCGAAGCGGTGAATGATGGTCTGCCGCTCATCCACTGGAGTGTCGGCGGTCATTACCTCAGCGTTAACACCCGCCAAGTTAAACTGGATTGTCAGGTAATTGGCGTGGGCTACGTTGACGCAGAAAGCGATGGTAGGCAGATCCCGGCCATTCTCCAGCCAGTTCTGTACGATGTCGCCCACCAGCGTAGAGCCGCACATGATTTCAGCCAGCTGCGTTTCGTTGTAATCGCTCCCGTACTCAAGCGATGCTTTGGTTTTAACGCCTTTCAGATCCGGCTTAGTTGGCGCGTAAAATTCGTATTTACTCAGATCGCCACGCTGGATTAACTCGCCGATGGTGGTCGGCTTAATCAGTCGGTCATAGTATTTGCCAAGGAACGGGGAAAACGGAGTACCCGACAGGCCAATCACCTTTACGCCTTTGCCGCGCAGACGTTCGATATCCTTGAGGATGCGTTTTTTACGCAGATGTGCTTCGTCGATAATCAGCAAATCAATATTTTCAGGAAAAACACGACGAATAAGCGTGTCGGCGCTGGCAATCTGAATTTTACGGTCCGGATCGTAGTTCGGGTGATCCGCCCAGATATAACCGATTTCATCCCCCGGTAACCCATACTCCACGAACCGATTAGCCGTCTGACCGATCAGAATGGTGTACGGTGCACAGAACAGGACGCGCATCCCACGGCTGACAAACCCGGCGACGATAAAGGCGGCCAAACCCGTTTTACCGCTTCCGGTTGGCGAGTACACCATGAAGGTGTCGTTTGCCTTCCAGTCACGGCGCAACATATTTAGCGCTCGTTCCTGTGCAAAATTCGGCGTGATCGTCAGCTCCATTGTGCTGCCCCCGTGCTGATGAGATAATCATTTTGTGATGTGGTTTTCATGGATTCCCCCTCACATGGCTGGTGGCCTCCCCAAAGGCTGCCAGCCTCCCTTCTGATTCAGCTCCTCTGAAAAATCACTCTTCCAGGAAGAACCCTTTTTCGTTTCTCAGCGCCTGAGCGCTCTGTACTGCCTTGCTGATACAGGCGTTTTTTTAAATTGCGCCCTTAAGACAGTGATCTACTTAACCAATGGATCTCTCCTGTTGGAAAAGACCCTATTCCTGCCCCTACACCCAATCCCCCCTTACCCCCCTTTCCCTCTTCCCCATAAAAACGTACTACCTTCCTAGTACATATGAGGAGTTGGGTCAGTTGGTTGCCAACCTGAACAGGCACCTTTAACCCTGCTCTGTTCGGGTACCTTTAAACCCGAAACAATGAGGAGCGCGATTGCGATCCAGCCAGGGGAGGTTCGGCGGTATACCCCTGTAAAGCTCTGCCCTGATTTCTCACAAACAGGCGAAGCCTTGTGTTCGCTTCATGCCTTGCCCGGTTCTCCTTGCGGTACGAAACGGGTTCAGCCTCGAACGTCTCCTGATACACAGCTGCATAACGCTGGATAGCTTTTTGTCGTGCAGTTGGTGTCAGGCTAAGTAACTGCTGCTTAATCCACTCGGCATCCGCTTGGCTAAAATCGGAAGGTAAGATGCTGAGTAACTCAGGCTCTGGTTTCATCGCTTCGCCGCTTAGATGGGAATGCTTTGTTTTCAAAAGCTGAAACAGTCCCTTCCTCAGAAATCACAACAAAGATTTCCCGACCGGCTCTTAATGCTTTGCTTATGGCAATTTGCGTTACTCCGAGCGCTGCGCCAGCTCTTACCTGGCCGTGCTCTTTCACGTATTCCTTAAGAGTAATCTGGTTCATACGTCCTCTACGATTAAATACTACTAAAAGTATTAAAATAAAGGGTACTATAGGTAGGAGACATAATCAAACTTTTGGTATTAAATCAGCCCATGGAAAAGAAAAGCAGATTGACCACAGAGCAGCTTCAAGACGCAACGCGTCTAAAAGCTTTGTATGACTCGAAGAAAAAGGAGTTAGGGATCACGCAGGCTGATATGGCTGACGAACTGGACATATCTCAAGGTGCGGTCGGTCACTACCTGAATGGGCGAAACCCACTGAATCTTCCAGTTGCAGCAAAGTTTGCGAAACTGCTTCATGAGCCGATTTCGAGTTTCAGCCCCGCTCTTGCTAAAGAAGCTGAGCTGTTATCTCAGGTATCAAACGTTACTTATCATGGCCCGGCCAAGCCGCGAGGGACATACCCGCTTATTAGCTGGGTAAGTGCTGGAGCATGGTGTGAGGCTATAGAACCGTACACACTCAAAGACATTGATGAATGGTACGATTCCGATGCACACATTGAAGGTCAAGGGTTCTGGTTAAAAGTCCAGGGAGACTCAATGACTTCTCCTGTTGGTATGAGCATACCTGAAGGCATGTACGTTTTAGTCGACACAGGAAAAGAGCCAATCAATGGGAGTTTAGTTGTTGCCAAGCTTACCGACGCTAACGAAGCGACATTTAAAAAGCTTGTAATTGACGCTGGAAAAACTTACCTCAAGCCATTGAATCCTCAGTATCCTCTCACCCCAATCAACGGCAATTGCAGGATCATCGGTGTCGTTGTTCAAGCTATGATGTGGCTCTGATTTAGCTACTAACAGTACAAAGCCTGTCCTCTCGACAGGCTTTTTTTATTTCTTTACATTTCAACAAGTAAGCATTCAACCAACACAAAACTATACTTTTAGTATTGCAGATACTAAAACATCTAGTATTATTCATTTCATCGGCAAATAACGGAACTAGTGAGATGACGACTAACCCTACAATCAAAAAATTATATCAGCTTGTTGATATACCAGATTTTCGCTACAGCAAAGATTGTTCAAGTATTGATTATGGCGATATTGCATCAGATTGCGATACTAAAACAGTGTCTATCTTTGAAGCTATAAACCATATTAGCTTAAACATTTTTTCCATTGCTGAAGATAAAGAAATCAGCAAAGAAAAGATATTAAACCTTTCCTGTATCATCGCTGACCTTGCTGAAATTGGAATGGCAACAAATAAAATTTCTCAAGCAGCATCATACCTTTCCGGATTAAAGGATGGTAATCATGGCTCATGAATTCTCGTTAGAACAAGCAAAAGAAAAAGCTCATCAGGCAGAAATAATCTGCCTAATGATGGAGGCATATCCAAATAAAATGGATGATTCAGAAATCGAGGCCATTGCATCTTTATTAAGCAAGTTAACCGGGGATGTTTGTGCCTGGTTAATTGAAGAGCAAGCCATTAGATCCAACGCTTAGTTTTTTTTAGATTCCTAAATAAATAACAGCTTTATTGCTGAGGGGATTCCATACACTTTTTTAGGAAAAAACATGATAAACATCAACGCCTTTAAGACTGCAAAGTTATTTTGTTCAGCCGGTTACTGGGATATCGCGAATTTATATCTTAGGAAAGCATACGGGAGATAAATCATGTCAACACAAGATCGCCAAGACGTGCAAGGTGTGAATATTAAAGCTGAACAACTTAACTTCCTCATGCAAACAATTCACGCTCACCATAAGGATTTTGACTGCCATCAACTTGACGGCCTTTTAGGTCTGGCTTATGACCTTGCCGGGTCGGTATATAGCTGGACCGAGGAAGAGGAAAGGATCGTATTAGCAAATGAAGATGCACAACGAAAGGTGTATTAAATGGATAATTTAATCACTACGTATCGCCGACGAATTTTAAAGAGTGCGTTATTACGCCACCAGCGTAAAACCGGAAGCACCTGCATCATTATTAATATGCCTAAGGGGGGAATAAACACCGTCGAATTAACAGAAATACTGCTTGATGGTCTGTTGAGACGATTCGAAAAGTTGGCTCTCAGTGAATACGGGAATATTGACGGCGTAAAAGCCATCAGAGGAATTTACAGCAACGCCGTAGATGTGAATGGCAGCGGTGAGTTCCTGACAGAAAGCGGAAAGGCATTAATCGACGATCTCATTGCTGAGCTGGTCGAGTTCGCCAAGAAACAAAAATCAGTCACAGCGGAGACAAGCCATGAGTGATCAAACACCAATTATCACGCACGAACCAGTAAATATCGTGCTGACAATCGAGAACGGGAAAGTTATCCACGCGCGCCCGGTTCAGAACGGCGAGGTTACAGCATCGCTGGAGACTTTTTTATGGATGGCTGAACGCGCCGGTTACACGATCACCCCACCTGCAGGAGAGAAGGACAATGGCCCTGACAGCGATACGAATTCCTGAGTGGGTGCACCTGCAGGCGGTCCATGTCCTCCGCCAGTTCAGAGCCAGGCGGATTCATCCCTGCCGTATGCACG
The DNA here is from genome assembly GCF_001463265.1 of Citrobacter sp. 50677481. Lineage (NCBI taxonomy): Bacteria > Pseudomonadati > Pseudomonadota > Gammaproteobacteria > Enterobacterales > Enterobacteriaceae > Citrobacter > Citrobacter sp. 50677481. Next base: position 99,995 of record NZ_LNHZ01000002.1, on the reverse strand, counting down.
GCTCCGGAAACCTGAGCCTGAGGGTTAATCGCCGCTGGCGGCTGCTGTCCCGAGACGGCGGCCAGAACTGGGAAGTAATGAGCCATGAACGATACAGCAAACTGAAGGACAGAAAATGAAAGCGCTTTTCCTTTCCCTGCTGTTTGGCCTGTTGTTGGTGGCCGTCGTGTTCGGCTCGCTGATTGAGTACAAATTTTTGATGGATTTCGGGAGTTGATTATGAAAACGGGACAACAACCAGCTTACCCATGCCCTCGCACTGATTCTCCTCAGGGCATGACTTATCGCCAGTATCTTGTAAGTCAGCTCGCGCCGGTAGTCGCTGCTCAGTTCTTCGAAAGTAGCGCATGGACCGACTACGACGACATGGCCGGCTCTCTGATGATGATGGTCGACAGCATTATTGAAGCTGAAAAGGAGACAGCACAATGAGCAAATCAGCAAAAGAGATTTATACCGTACCTGAATGGATGCGCCCGTACCTTACGTTATTCCAAAACACTGGAGGTAATGACGTTGAGGATCTGCTGCACGATGAAGACACCAATATGTTCGCAAATAGCATTCGGTACATGTTGATCGTGTCCGCTCGTTCACAATTCGGATTGCTGATGGATATGTATAAAAATGGGCAGATTATCGAGCTTGAAACGATGAAAACAGCCCCTGTGGGTGAAGATTATCAGTCAGCGATCGACATCTTGCGCGACAGAGCTGCTCGCGAACTCGATGGTGGTTTTCGCTCACATCACAACGCCCTGATTTATGCAGCTAATGAACTGGAAAATGCCCAGGCTTTCGGGCGGGAGGTCAGTCATGAGTCTTGACTGTGTACCCCTTTCTACGTACTGCAGGGACGCGGGGGAAACGGTAGAAGCCGTTAACAAACGGATACAAAGGGGGTTATGGAAGGAGGGAGTACATGTATTAAAAGTCGATGGCGTTAAAGAACGCTGGATTGACTTAACGGAGGTTTCAAAGTGGGCAAGAAAGAACAAGGATCATTATCTCTCCCAAGAGGAGTAACTATCCGCCAGCATAAAACTGGCGACACTCTGGTTATCACTTTCACATACAAAGGGGTTCTGTGCCGGGAGCCCCTCTCCAAAATGGAAGCAAACGCGCGCGGTGTGAAGTACGCCGAGCGCCTGCTCGGGGAGATACAAAACCAGATCGTCAGTGGCACATTCGATTATGCGAAATACTTCCCAAACTCCAAAAAGCTGGAGCTTTTCGGGGTAGTAAAGAAAACCAAAAATATAAAGTCTTACCTGGACGAGTACCTGAAAATCTGCCAGAACCGCAACCTGTCCCCGTCGACTATCAACGGTTATGAAAAATGCCTGTCGGCGCTGTCAGCTCTGCATAAACTCCACGTGTCAGAACTGACGCCAGCGGTCCTTAAAAACTGGATAGCCAGCCGAAAAACAAAGCTGAAAACGACCAGGAATAACCTTTCGTTTCTGCGCAGCGCCATCGATGAAGCTGTTACGGATGGCCTGCTGACCATTAACCCGGTAACCCTCGTCAGCGCAAGCCGGTACCACGTGATCGACAGCAGCCCGAGCGCCGACGATTACGAGGTTGACCCGTTCACGCCAGCGGAAACCCTCGCCATTTACCAGAGCTGCAGGTACCCGGAATGGGAAAACCTGTTCCGCTTTGCTTTCAATACCGGTCTGCGGAGCTCCGAACTGTGCGCGCTGCGCTGGCCTGATCTCGACACCATCGCGAACACAGCCCACGTTCAGGCGGCCAGTGTCGTAGGGGTACTTAAAGGCACCAAGACAAAAGCCGGTACCCGTAAGGTGGATCTGAACAGTGAGGCGCTGGCGGCCCTGCAGGCGCAGAAGCAATACACCTTTATGAAAAGTGAGTTCATATTCAGCGACCCGAAAACGGGAGAACCCTGGGCGAACGCCGACGCTATCCGTAAAAAAGCATGGGTGCCGACACTGAAAAAAGCTGGCGTGCGCTATCGTAACCCGTACCAGACGCGGCACACATTCGCCACCAAGCATATTAGCCAGGGCGTTAACCTCTTCTGGCTTGCCGGACAGATGGGCCACAAAGGGCCGGAAATGATATTCCGCAACTACGGTAAATACCTGGCTGAATATGACGGTAAAACCGCGATTTCAGCCTCGCTGTAGCGGGGGAAATATTTCAAAATGTTGGACAGAATCAGGACGTTAGACATACCTCAATATGCACGTAAAATGCACTTGAGGTATATAGCAGCAAGAGAATTGTTTATTTTCAATGAGTTAAATACATTTCGGACGCGAGTTCAACTCCCGCCAGCTCCACCACTTTTTAGTAAAATGACGTCTACTAAAGTCTACTAAGGCCGCATTCCACAAGGGGTTGCGGCCTTTTTCATGTCCAGTGAAGTCTACTGAGAATTGCTAGAAACCACTCCTTATGGCACCCTCCTATTATCCCTCGTCGATGAGGGAGTAAAAACGAGGGAGCAAAAATGCCGAAGGTAGCAACAAAACTCACTGACACAGAGATCAAAAAGGCCAAGCCCACAGAGAAAGAGTTCACGCTATGGGATGGAGATGGCTTGTTCCTGCGTATCAAACCAAGTGGCAAAAAAATCTGGCACCTCGGCTATACCGTTCCTTTAACCAAGAAACGGGCCAAAATGAGTCTTGGGTTCTATCCCTACCTGACTCTTGCGCAGGCAAGAGCGCTCCGGGATGAATACCTCTCTTTGCTTGCACAGGGTATCGATCCCCAATCCCACAATGAGCAAAAAGCCCAAGCGCTCAAAGATGCCACTGAACACACATTCCAAACAGTGGCGAAAAAGTGGCTTGATGAAAAAATTAAAACATCAGGCATATCGCAAGATCATGCTAAGGATATCTGGCGTAGCCTTGAACGAAACATCTTTCCAACTTTGGGGGATATTCCTATTAAAGAGATCCGCCCTAAGATGTTGAAACAACATCTTGACCCTATCGAGCAAAGAGGTGTTCTTGAAACTCTACGCCGTATAATTTCCCGACTGAACGAAATTTTCCGTTATGCGGCCACAGAAGAGCTTATTGAGTTCAACCCTGCTGATAACCTCACACAGCGTTTCAGCAAGCCAAAGAAGCAAAACATGCCAGCCCTCCCCCCCAGCGAGTTACCAAGGTTCATAGCAGCTTTAGCAAACGCATCTATACGCTTAGAAACACGCCAGCTAATTGAATGGCAACTTCTTACATGGGTTCGCCCCGGGGAGGCTGTCCGTGCTCGTTGGACTGACATCGACGAAGAGAACCGATTCTGGAACATCCCCGCTGAGTTCATGAAGATGAAACGGCCCCACAAGGTTCCATTGAGTAAAGAATCTATGCGTATTCTTGAATCCATGAAACCAATCAGCGGTCATCGTGAGTGGGTTTTCCCCAGCATCAAAGCTCCTCTTAGCCATATGCACGAGCAAACAGCTAACGCAGCGATCATCCGCATGGGTTTTGGCGGTGAACTGGTGGCACATGGTATGCGTTCTATTGCCAGAACAGCAGCCGAAGAAGCGGGGAAGTTTAGGATTGAAGTTCTTGAAGCAGCCCTCGCTCACTCTAAAAAAGATGAAATCATTGCGGCTTATAACCGTGCAGAATATTTAGCCGAACGGATAGAGTTAATGCAATGGTGGGGTGATTATGTTCAAATAAAAAAATATAAGTCTATTGCTGCATAATGAAACAAAGCATAAACTATGTTATAAAGAAATTTAATCTGTCAATTTTTTAGGGTTCACCCCCTGTCTAGAAGTCTACTTAAACAATACATACAGTAACTTTCTGTGGAAAAATATCTATGAATATACTTCAGATGACTATACATAAGATAAAAGGAATTCCTAATGGATTGCTTGAACTACCCATCGAAAATGGCGTTTATGCTATAGTAGGCAATAATGGCACTGGCAAAAGTACTATTATGTCATGCCTTGCTCAATTGGTATCAAGACATAACTTAGGATTACTTAAAAAACAGGATTTCAGCGATGAATCATTTGTAGAGTTTACATTTAATGGGCAGACTGATAGGTGGTATTGCGAAGATGGCTTTTGGAAATCAGATACATTCCCTAATTCGATAAGATTTAATGGCACATATGAAGGAAGCCTTTTTTATGGAATGCGTTTTATTGATTCAAAAAATGTTGATGAGCTTGTAGAAGAGGGTAAAATTTTAGAAGATGAGATTGTAGTTTCGGATTCATACGTCGTAGAACATCTTGGGCAAATACTCCATTCAGATAAGAAGCATTATTCAGACCTTAAGCGAGTTAAAAATAAAACCATCAGAGAAAAATTAGGGTTAAAAAACACGCCATACTTTATGAATGGTGGAGATTCTATTATAAGTCAATATAGAATGAGCTCAGGAGAGTGTTTAACCATATCATTATTACATTTTATTTATAACTCATTGGTTCGAAGATCTTTATCAAGAAACAAACCAATATTGATGCTCATTGATGAAATTGAGTTGGCATTACACCCTATAGCAATTACAAATCTTTTAGATTTATTGAAGAAGTTGGTGTCAGAATTTGACAATCTGACAGTTATTATTACTTCTCACTCCCCAGAAGTAATACGCTCAATATCCCCTAATAATATTTTCAAACTTGAATTTGACTCAAACGATCAAAACTGCTTTAACATAGTCAACCCTTGTTATCCCGGTTATGCAATTCGCGATGTATATACGCATGATGGGTTTGATTACTTATTGCTGGTAGAAGATAAATTAGCACAAATAATTATTAAAAGATCGATTGATAAACTAAAGTTGAATAACAGTAGATTAGTGAATGTAATGCCCGTCGGCGGTTGGTTTAATGTTTTGAAATTGCACTATGAGTTGTCGGATAAAAATGTGTTAGGGGTCGGAAAAACAATAATAAGCGTACTTGATGGCGACGTCGCTGGATCTATTCCAAAGCAATATAAGAGTCTAAAAAAATTTTTCTTACCAGTAAACAGTGTTGAGAAATATCTAAGAAACATATTAATAACAACCCCCAATAAAGTGATAAAAAAAGAAATAAATGATAGATTTTTTGATGTTGATCCCATAGATAAATTATTAATTGCCTATCAGCGTGAAGAAAACGAGTTCAAAACAAACTCTCCAGAATTTTATAAAGAAGATAATGACGGGAAAAGGCTTTACCGTAAGATACTTGCTTTCATGCAGGACAGAAAGATTAGTGAAGAAGAGTTTGTAATGAAACTCTATGAAATATTAGATGAGCACGTTGATTTCACTAGCTTACATGAAAACCTGACTCGCGGGCTTAATAAATATGATTAATTAAAAATTATAAAAAATCTTGATATTAAATTATAGTTCTTCAATAAGAAAGCCGATCTCTATCTTAAACGATCGGCTTATTTCTATCGTTCACATAATAAGATAATTTATACTCAGAGTTTTTCAACAAGAACAATAGCGCCAGCTTAAAAGAGCCCTCCACTCCATTCTGCTTGACGTCCTAAATACAGGAGTTGTCATTTAGCCTTATTGGAGACATTGCGGCGCTCCATGAATAACTTATAACGCTCATCTGCTTCTTTTTGAAACTTTTCAGCGTCAAATTCATCAGCCTCTATTTTCATATTTTGTTTTAACTCAGCATCTAATCTTTTATTCTCTCTCAATCTTTCCTTTTCGGATAATATAAGTTTATAGTATTTTAATTTAATATTAAAACTTTCTTTTACTAACTCATTAGGATCAAAGTCTATTTTGTACTTTCGTAGAAGCCTCAATATATTATCTATTGTCATTTTTTTATCTTCCTTTTTTATTCTCTCTCCTTCATGATCTTTTTTCCTTTTCCCGTATTTTAACCAATGCTTAAAATTATAGGCACTATAATGCTGCCATTGATATATTTCAGCGGAATACATCACCGACAACATACAAACAATAAAAAATACAACCATAAAAACCACACATATTAAATAATACATATCAGCCTCCGCCTTTCCTTCTATATTGTTCTTTTATTAATGCTACGTGATATTTTTTTGCGTTGCTTATACTTACATCAGCAGAGTTCCTAGCAGAAGCAAAAGCACTTGAAACAACAGAAGCAATAATAGCAACTAAGAAAGCAGCAACAAAAAACCCCATCGCTGGCCCCATAAAACTAGCCCCACCGTCATCTATTGCTGGTTTTGCTTTTGCTAATAATGATAATAGGCTCATATATTTCTCTCTTCTTCAATGTTTTTAATCGCTGTTTCTATTCTTTGTTTTACAAATTCTCTAAACACATAACCTATTATTCGCGCGTCTTCACATATATCTAACTCATCCTTTTTATGAAAATATAAATCAGCGCTTAAAAGCTCTTCGCTTTGAATATCTAACATTTTACTAGCAAGTGATATTCTAATAATATTTCGCACTTCTAAATCCAAGCTTGCTCTATCGTGCTTATTCAAAAGCTGGAGCGGATGAAAATCTTTTTTTCTTTTCATTTCTTGCATGTCATTATCAAAATCTATCATTAAAAAATGTAAGCAAGTAAAAGACGTATCATAGAAATTTAGGCGGTTCATCATATCCGCCGTTCCCTCTTTTCGAGGGTTCGGGTTAGGTCTTAAGTTATTCATCTGCTTTACTCCTTTTCTTGTTGTTTTTTAGCTTCCATTCATTCAATCTTTTATCGCCTTCAACTTTTAAGAACTCACGCTGATCGTTTATTCTTTTCAGTATTAGATTATTAGTTAACGCTCCTACTAACAAAGAAATATCATTCGCAAAATCTAATGTCTCGATGTTATTTTCTCTAACTATTCTTATTAGTTCAGCGCCGACTTTTATTTTACGTGTCGCATCTTTTTTCCTTTCTTCTGCCTTCATTTCTTGCTCCATTCTATTCAATAAGTTTGCTCTTTGCTCAATTTCTTTTTTTACTTTATTATATTTTTCTATATTAAACGCCATTTTTTGAACCTCTCTTTTCTTTTATCGTAATAAAAAAAGCAATCAATCCACTGATCAATAAAATTGGTAAAGTTAAAATAAACCCTACCAATAACACTAATGTAAATCCGATCACGCCGGACATCTCATATAGATTTCCGAACAATGTGAATTCGTTTTTATACTCAATCATATTCTGTAAAACAGACCTTTTTTCAATATCTTTTTCTTTTAAAGAATCTTCTCTATATTCATAATCTTCACAACTCAAAGAAATTTCCACAGTATTATCATTCAAATACTCATTATCATAATAGTCGTAATCATCATTCCCAATCATTATAGTTCTCCTCCTAACATGTCATAAACAACAGTAAAATCATTCTCATGAGAAAGAAGATTGTAAGTTATAAATAAGCTTGTCCTATAAACAATATCTGTATTTTCATCCTGTAGTTTTTGAATAATCAACTTAAGAAGATCAGACGCTGCCACTTCAATTTTTTTATCAATATCATTCATGTTCCACCTCTTTTATTTTTTGTAATTTCTGTTATATATATTAAGTAATATAATTATTTATTTAAGTAAAGCGCGATATATATTTTTTTGTTTTTAGAACGCATTTTTCAGATAAAAGGCTCACGTGCGGCGGCTATTTTAGTTTTGCTAAAAACTACAATAGCGCACTTATACATTCTTCGAATGTGCGCGCCCCATAAATGGGGATTTACTAACGCATAAAAATAAAAAGTTATATTCGCTTTATGCTCAATATTACTTAATCGCTTTTTAAAAAAGCAAATATATTTTGCTTGTTTTAAAAAGTATTTGCTTTCAATATCAGGAGATAGAAACAATGGCAATATTTCATATGAGCGCTCAAACAATAACACGCAGTAAGGGGCATAGTAGCGTAGCTGCGGCAGCTTATCGCCACGGCGAGAAGTTAACGGACGAACACACAGGAGAGATCCACGACTACAGCAAAAAGAAAGGTATTTCAGACAGTGTGATATTAATACCTGAAAGCGCAGACCGTAATTTTTTAAAGCCTGCATATTTATGGAACACGATAGAAAAAAACGAAAAAAGAAAAGATGCGCAGTTAGCACGCGAGTTTAATATTGCGCTTCCTGTCGAAATGACAGACGAACAAAAAAAGGCGTTAGCAAAAGATTTTTGCCAAGAGCATTTTGTAAAAAATGGAATGATTGCTGATATAGCTTTTCACAAGCTCAATAGCGACAACCCACATTTTCACGTAATGCTAACTACTCGCCGCCTTACTCCTGACGGTGCAGGGTTCGGGCAAAAGGTCAGAGAATGGAACAGCAAAGAGCAGCTACAAGAATGGCGCAAGAGCTGGGCAGACACAGCGAACGAGCACATGCAAAAGGCTGGCATCGATGCGCGTATTGATCATCGTTCACTGAAAGAACAAAAAGCAGAGCTTGACGCTATCCTCCCCCCTCTCAGAACGGTTGAGCAAGAGGCGCAGGCTATCAGCTTAGACAGACCGCCGACTATCCATAGAGGACATAGCCGCAATCCAGAGCGACAAGCACGCTTTGACATGCTCCAAGGAGTGAAAGTATCACAAGAGGCAAAAGCACTTAACCACATTGAACAGAAACAGCCTAAGCCCTCGCCGCTGGCTCCAGCTTCCTCCCCTGCCGCATCTTTGCAAGATGCTACACAGGGAGGCAATGAAAACAACCCGCAAAATAAACTCGGCGAAGTTGGTGAATATCTTCAATCTAAACTCAATAAAGAAGATAAAGCAGATTTTAATGCTGATAATGAAATCAAAGTTCACACTACTAAAAATAATAGTAAAAGCAGTTCAGCAGCAGCGATAGGTTCAACATCAAATATTAATTTAACCGATGAGAAAGTAGATAAGAATCTACACTTAACAGAAGCACAAAAAGAAGAGTTAGAAGATTTAGAAAATAAAGAAGTAGCAGCGAAGAAAAAAGCTTATCTGATGAGTGGCGCTGCCGTTCCTGAACTTTCTCAAGATAATAAAACACAGTCAAAAAGTGAGTTTAGAAATAAGCTTCATACGGCAAAACAGTCAATATCATTCACTGAACAGCGATTCAATGAAGAACGTGAAGCATATGAGAACAGAAGAAACCGACCAATACCGCGCTAAGTATTTTACTCATTTTTTATCCCCAATGAATGACTCAGCGTTATATTTACTTTAACCAATTGATAGTATAGGTTTATTTTCACCTGACATCGTATCGTTTATATCGATCAAAATCGATATAATGATAGCTTAAAACTATCACAATTAACAAATCGATCGATTAAAACAATTAATACATCGATCGATAAACCCATTTTAATCGTCAAAACCTATCAATATTAATTAATCGATCTGTAATAACGATCATTTTGCTTGAGAGTAGCCCTCCTCATGGTATGCTCGGAGCGTGGAAGACCGGGCTACTCACCTTGGTATCTTCATGATTAAGCTAAAAACAATCGCTCTATGAGGAATGAAATTTTATGAAAACAGAAAACATTATTTTTCTTTTTTGGGCAGTGATTTTTATCCTGATCTTCTGCCAAGTTTTTTACTTTGGCCCTAAAAAAAGAAGATACCTCAATACTTATACAGAGGTATTAGATGGGGATGTCCTCTCATATGAATGTCAAAATACCGGTGTAGTCATTGATACTAAAAAACACACAGTACGTATTTTCAATACAGATAAGGACAGCACTTTCAAATACGACAGCATCAGGGAAATAAATTATACGCTATCCGAAGCCGGAAAAATTTATAACACAGGTAATAATCTAAACTCTATGATAAAGTCCGCTGGAGCTAACAGCAATGAGCAAATGTTAGCTAATCAGCGTTCCGGTATTTTTATACTGACAGATGATATAAAAAATCCTTCATGGAAAATCAATCTACCAATGAAAAACAAAACATCATCGACCAATCAGCAGATCTGCGATCGCTGGCTCCTCATTTTTAATAAATATGTTTTATAACTTTATTTTTTATTATTATTTATCATCGGAGTTGATATGAAAAAACTTATTACGGCAGTATTCATTATTCTTCCTTTGGCAAGTTGTACTGTTTATGGAAACAAATCTATTAAAGACGAAACGCAGCAAAATATAGCCTCAAAAATTATCAAAGGTAAAACTACTCAACAAGATATCCTTCATCTTTATGGGGAACCTCAGACTAAAGAAACTAACGATGGTAAAGAAATGTGGGGATATTCCGTTATGTCCGGTGAATCTCAGATTTCAAATTACATACCGGGATTAGCGTTATTGAAGAATAGCAGCACAGCGCACATGAAAGAACTTGAGATCTGGTTTAAAGGTGATGTGGTTGAACGCTATACCTTTAGACAAACAGCAAGCAAAGCTTCTCGCGGGTTGTTAGATTAATTTCACTCCAATACCATTTCATCTTTAAAAAGAAGTTGGCGTAATCCGACTTCTTTTTTATTTTATCAGTAATCTGACATTACTTATATTTCTATTAGTGCCTCATGAAATAGCACCTTACCTTTTATATTTACCCATCTGGGGGGTTAACCTTTATTTTTATTAAAAAATTTTGTACTAGTAGTACTAATTAATTAATTTAAAAGTTTTTGGTTTTAAGGTTTGAGGGTTTGTGTTTTAGCGGGGCGGCTTTCAGCCGTAGTAGTTTTCCTCCGAAGGAGGAAATAGTTTTTCTTTAAGCATTCCCCCCCTACCCCCCACGCCAAAAAGGCTAAAAAAGAGAGATAGGAGATGCTCATTGCGTCTTGAAAATATTCAGAACGTTTCCATTCTGATACTTCCCCCACGACCCACGCAAACACAAATCATGAAACTTTCAAACAACTCTCGTTTTACTAAAGAGTCTATACTACTGTTTGTAAATTTTTTAGATTGTGCGATTCAGGTTGGCAGCTACGCATATCCCGGTTAACCGCTGCCGCAATATTCTAAGTTTCACCAAACACTCGATGTCCTTCGTACTTAGACCTTGATACAACAAGGGTAATATTATATTGCTTTTGTAGATTAAATGTTTCTGGAAATGGTATTGACATTTTATCTATGTCAAAGTCGGCGAAATTTGTTTAATCATGCAGATTAGAGGCTTCTGGAAGTGGTATTTAACATTAGTTAAAAGTCGACGAAGCATTTCTAATCTTTTGTATCTTTATATTATATAAATCTATATATAGCATCAGTCAATAGATAAAATCAAAAATATTTTAAAAACATGATTAGATGAAAAACAAAAAAAAGACCAGATTAAACCCCAGTCTCTGTTTTACTTAATATCAGTTATGTTTTTCATATATAGTTTTAAAACGCTCTGTAAGCGATTTTGAGACGTTTTACACTGGAAGCGGTGTAATCATATAAATAATAAAATAGAGTACTGTAATGATTTTTACGCCGCTTGATTACGCGAATAAAATATCTTTTCATCAATCCATTTGTCAACTTCACTTTCAACAAATGCGATAGTTCTTTCACCAGTCTTGATCGGAGAAGGGAAATCACCCCGGCTAATCAGCCGATAGATCCACGCTTTACAAAAACCAGTCTTGTTTAACACTTCGGGTAAGCGGATAAGTCTTTTTCTTTCGTTCATATACTTCCTCATAGTTGTTTTGATGAGGCTATTATTCGAATATCGCTTATGACGATCAACAACTTTTTTAGCAAAAAGTGCTTTTTTAGTTGACTATTTTAAATTAACAGTCATTCAATCACCTTCGGAAGTTGAACTCATGAGTTCAACTCCTCACCGTTAGTCATGACATTCAAAATGTGCTTATTTTTTAGCCGCAATACTTTTTTTATCCCTTCATTGCACCTCAATGTAAAATACAAATAATTAATATATTTAATAATCAAATAATTAAAGAGTAGATTACAGGGACGCCAGCCCAAATGATGATCCGGATACGTCCGGTGAAGTACAGAAAGCCCGCACGGCACAAGCCCTACGGGCTTTTTTGTGTCTGTCATTGTCCGAGGGCATCCGGCTAAATCCAGAGAAAATTGGTACACGTTTAGGTACACGCTATACTGTGGTCCATTAAACGTGTACCAATTATGGAAGGGATCCAGACATGGCGCGCATTACACGCCCCCTCACTAACAACGAAATCCTCAAAGCGAAACCCCGCGAAAAAGACTTCACCCTGCATGATGGTGATGGCTTGTTCTTGCTCGTCAAAACCTCCGGTAAAAAACTCTGGCGCTTCCGTTATCAACGACCGGGAAGCAGCAGCCGCACAAATTTGAGTCTCGGCTCATACCCTGCCCTTACACTCGCAGCTGCTCGTCAGATACGCGACCAGCACTTAACCACGCTCGCGCAAGGCATGGATCCACAACAGCAACAGGAGCAAGCGTCAGAACAACGCCAGATTGAGTTAGACAGCATTTTCTCAACAGTGGCTGTTAACTGGTTCCAGATTAAAAGCAGAAGTGTCACAGAGGATTATGCAAAGGATATTTGGCGCTCTTTGGATAAAGACGTGTTCCCGGCAATCGGTGCGATACCAGTTCAGGAGATTAAGGCCAGAACGATTGTTGAAGCATTGGAGCCAATAAAAGCACGTGGCGCATTAGAGACGGTTCGTCGCCTAGTCCAGCGTATTAACGAGATAATGATTTACGCGGTTAATACCGGTCTGATTGATGCAAATCCGGCGTCAGGTGTTGGAATGGCATTTGAGAAACCCAAAAAGCAAAACATGCCCACGCTACGACCAGAAGAATTACCCAAGCTGATGCGTTCTCTGGTCATGTCAAATCTAACTGTTTCGACTCGCTGTCTTATTGAGTGGCAGCTTCTGACCCTAGTGCGTCCTTCTGAGGCTTCTGGTGCTCGCTGGGTAGAGATCGATCTCGATGCCAAAATCTGGACGATTCCCGCCGAACGAATGAAGGCTAAGCGTGAACACATTGTTCCTTTATCACCACAAGCATTAGAAATTCTGGATGTGATGAAACCTATCAGTGCCCATCGTGAGCATATTTTCCCAAGTAGAAATAATCCAAAGCAAGCTATGAATAGCCAGACGGCTAATGCTGCGCTAAAAAGAGCTGGCTGGAATGGGAAGTTGGTTGCTCACGGCTTACGCTCTATAGCTAGCACGACACTCAATGAAAAAGGATTTAATCCAGACGTCATTGAAGCAGCACTAGCACATACTGATAAGAATGAAGTAAGAAGAGCATACAATCGCTCTGTCTATTTGCAACAAAGAGTAGAACTGATGCAGTGGTGGGGGAATTTTGTAGAAAATAAAAGAAATTGAAGCAACCTCATCCCTTAGTGTGTGCATTGCTGCTCTTGAGCGTCATAGGGTAGCTAAGGTTACGTGTAACTTACCTACCGTAATCAGCCCTAGTATATCGAAAAATCGTGTAGGGCATATTGGTTGCATTGACAATAACTTAGCAATTCAATAGGCTTTTTTCAATTGTTTTTTTTCTAAGAAATTCAAAAGATCGACATTGCTCCAGTCCACAAACCAAGGATTTGCTACAGAATAACTTATAAAACTATCTATTTCATTATTGTTAGGAGTAGCTTCTTGCAATTCTTTTAGAATTGACTTCAACCATATTTTTTTCCATTTTAAATCAATATACGGGCAGGACATAACATCCAAAAAAAGCATTGCCTTTTCACTATAATCTAAAATATTATCACTTGACATTAACTTTGAATTTATAACGTCAATAATATTATTCTTAAGTGAATCATAAACCTTTTTATCTTTCACAATATACAGACAGGACACTATGTCAAAATAGGAATCAACTTCACTAAAAACATCCTCAACCAACTGCTTTGATAGGTATCTATCTTGATCTAACTCTCCAATAACATACATAATATTATATGCTTCAAGACTGACCAAATTATCAATGGTTTTTTTTCCATTTTTAGCGGCTTTAAGAAAGTCCTCAATTTCAAAATAAATATATGATGCAATAAGATCACTATAAGATGGGACTTTAGCCTTAAAATATCTTAGGGTTACTATAAGTATTGATGCTAGCTTATATGACGAACTAACAGAAGGTGCAACTCTGAAAAAAAATAATGAAATATGAAGCAAAACATACATTACATTATATATATCTTTATCTTCTGCTTGATTAACTGAAGAAGTTAATCTTTTAATTCTTTCAAAAATAGCAGACACAATATAAGAGGAAACCTCACCATATCCTGATTTTCTTTCGGAACATATAATTTTAACTTCATCTATAAACTTGTTTGCTAATTTCCTGTTATTGTATATAGGCTTAGCAATTAATTTCATTTCATCGTCATATGAAAGAAATGAATCAATAAAAACATTCATCCTTTGATTGACATGATGAATAATTTGCGTTTTTGCTGTGATAAAAGGCCGACTGTTTTTTGTTACCTTACCCAAATTCACATGCATATTATATTCATTTAATTTATCAGCATAAACCTTATATATTATTTCGGCGTTAACTTCATTCTTGGAAAATATAAAAACATCATCAACATAACGACGAATATCATAGTCGACACCTTTATTTAATGGTGTATCAATATTCCTTAACTTAAATTGAACATTCAAATCTATTTTTTGAAATATAATCTCAGCGAATATACGACTAATTTCCGGACCAATTATCACACCATGAGTTTCGTTAAAATTGCAACGTTGCATTAATTTATCGAATGCATCACCAAAATTTAATGATTTATTAGCCAACATGCCTTTAGTGAAAGTTTTAGTTTTTGTAGCCCATGAAATTGAATGAGTATAGATACTATCAAAACATTTTGAAACGTCTAATGTATATAACGTATTATATTTACGCTCAAGGTCAATGAAATCATTAGACATAAAAAATTTATACAAACGATCATAACCATGATAGCCAAAATATGATGAAGCATGCCGAGTCAATAGTTCGTTTTTGTCAGTATCAATAGGCCCTCTCTTATATAAATTCTTATCTTCCAGCAAATTTTTATAGTAATAAGTACTTGCAACCTTTACTGGTCTCCGAATAGAAAAATCACTCTTAGAACAGAAATTAATCATCACTTGATTAAAGTGGAGATAAAAATCTCGCATTTCAATCTGAGATATGGGGTGTGGGAAAGCTAACCGCCGAAACTCTGTCTCATTTTTATTAATTTTAAAGACATATGGAATCGTATACCTGCCTTTCTTTCTTTCACCCAGAATAACTCTTTGAGTCAATAACTTAGCTATATCATTGGCCGTTTGGTATTTTACTACATTGTTATAAAAACCATCATTGGACACTATTATAGGTGTTTCATAAGGTATGGTTTCAGTTACCAGAACCCTATTAAAATCTTTTTTGTTAACTCTTACTTCCTTCTTTTTAGACATATTTCCAACACCTTTGAATTCTCATCATTTTTAAAGCAGAGTAATGAAAGAAATGACGCTTTTCATGGCCTCTAACAAAACTAATTTTAAGCAAACGATATTTTTTGTATTGATTTAAGTTCGCATGAAAATCAAAAAAAACTTTACCATTGGACGATAATACAGCTTTTCTTAAAAACAAATCCAGTTCAGCAAGACGCCTTGAAGTTCTGGCATCAACGAGAGGATAATTATAATGAATACCAGATAATCGTTTTAATACTCTACCAGAGTCTAAAATACTAAAGTTTGTAGATAGAAACTTTAGCCTTTCACATAGCAACTCAAAATCTTTTGTTTTATTATAATCAATAATAGAATAAATTATTCTGCTTTTTATTTTATTAGCCTTTGCATGTGCAAGATCAACTTCAATTAATCTATAAAACCCTCTTATATTGCACTCTTCTATTTTATCTCCAACACTGAAATCGTATCCTAAATACTCAAAGGTTAACAATTTCGTGGGTGATTCGGTATTTTTTTTCTTAGCATATTTTGGAATCAAATCGCTAATGTAATATTTTTCCCCTTCATTAAAGCTCAGTCCCGGTGGAAGGATAGATTTTACATTCTCTATAAAAGCATTACTATCCTCAAAACCACTAGTAACAATAACGATATCATCTACATACCTAGCATAATAAAATACAGACTTATCATCTTTCAGATGATTATCGAAATCATGCATTAGTAACTCTGCTAAGTATGCACTTATTGATAATCCTCTTGGTATTCCTTCGCCACCAGTCAAATAGAATGAATAAAGAAACTCCTTTAAGAGTTGCTTCGTTTTCATTTCCAATCGTTCTAACTCATCAATTTTTTTAAAAATATAGTCTTTATTAAAAGACTCATAAAATGAATGTATATCCAATCTATATACTTTATACTGTGAACATTCCGATAAAAATAAATTTAATGTATCAACAATCATTGTTCGAGAGGGCAATTTCAATTGATACAAATTAGATAAATTACTTTCAACTTTCCTCAAGACCAAAGTATCAGCTAACTCGTCGGCCCAATATACTTTCTTCCCTCTTAAAACTGATGATCGTAAATTATATCCCAAAAAACCATTATTAGATCTCTCGATTGCAGCTCGAATGGTTTTTTCTCTAACACTGTCTAGACTTAATGCTCTATTTTTCTGGAAATCCTCAGGCTTAAAGCATCGTGATAGTGTCCGCGGATTGAAAGACTGATCATACATACAATCGTCCTGATTTTAGTTTTATTTAATCTTAATATTGCCTCCGAGAACAATTCCTTTCAAGCCTTTTGGCGCGCAATGCTCTCCCCGCCACGCCTGCCCGCTTCCTAGAGCGCTTTTAATGCAGGTGCATGAAGGGACTCAGGCCGCGCCAGTGCTGGTGCGGCGGGGTGTGGAAAATTCAGGTTTTTGCATGCAAAGCCATGCAGCGTAGGCATGCATGGCTATTTTTATTAAAAAGACGGGTATTTTCGGGGCGTTTTATGCGGATTTTTTGCGAGTCTGCGCGGCTTGTCGGCGCATGAAAATCTGACTCTGTTCAGGCGTATATTTTGCCCGGTTGTCGTCTCTCGATGCTCTGTCAGGCCGGAAACCGATGGTTGTCAGAATGTCGCGATCTTCCTCTGCATAATCAATATTTCCTCCGCGGGTTACATGAACGGACAGCGCTTCGCGAACACTGGCGGCCGCCCGGTCGAGAGCCCGTTCTCTGACGATGTCAGGTTGTTCGCAGAGGTGCATTAATTCCGGTGCCAGTGCGGTGGCCAGCGCGTCGCCGCTTACCTGCATAAAGGCGTGGAGCTGACGCCGGATACTGATACGCTGCACGGCCTCATGTGACCGGATGTACTGCCCGGCCGACTGATTTACCGCCCATTTTTTCAGGTCAATATCATCCCGCAGCGCCTGTGCGACCTCCGGTTCATAACGGGTGCAGGTCAGCTCCAGCTCTTTCAGCGCCATTTCAGCCCGCGCCAGTGCTGACTTGCTGCTCATCCAGTCCGATTTATTCTTCTGACAGGTTTCAAAGGCCTGTTCCAGTAGTGCTCGTGCCATTGTCTTTTCTCCTGAATCAGTGGCGCAGCGATGAGCGGGCGCAGTCCAGAATTCGGGGCGGTGTTTCTGGTACTGTCTGCGGCGGTTCGGGCTTTTCTTCTGACGGTGGCCGTATCACCTCGTCGATAGACTCGATGGTGCGAAAGGTTGCGGAGCAAAAGACATTCACGCACTGGAGGTAGCTCTGTTTGACGTTATCCGACAGGTAACGGCTGGTACGGACATGGGCAGCCTGTTTGCAGTACGGACAGCGCATCATGGCTTAACCCCCCGCGATTTTTTCTTCTGTGCCAGCTCTTTAGCCCGCGCCATTCTGAGAACAGGGCTTTTAAAGAGCTTCATGTCCACGCCGGTGAGTGCCGGACGGTGAAGCCCAATTTTTGAAATTACCGGCTCCTGCGCCATGTTGAATGTGTAGTACCTGCTTTGCGCCAGTACATTCTCCCCCAGTTCCTGAATGAGAACGTTGTGAGGGTGTTCTTCTCCTTTCATTTCGAGTTCACGCAGACGTAACGCAAATGCGCGCACCAGTGAGGGAGGGATGTCTTTCATCACGGTCGCCCACTCATTCCGGGAGTAGGCAGAGAACACCGTAAAATGCGTGCCGACGTACTTATCTCCTGATGTACAGGCGGACAGCATGGTACTGGCTTTATCATCGTTGAGTTCATCAATCAGGGCGGTGAATTCCTCCGCCAGCTCCCGACCGGCCACTCGCTGACTGTGTTCGGCTTTCAGTTCCGGGGTCATCATGCCGCGCAGTTCGCGAAAACGGGTACGCCAGTTTTGTTCGGCTTCGGCACTTTCATTCAGGGCGTTCTGACGCTCTTTCTCGCTGCGGGTAATGGCGGCATCAATATCATTCAGTTTCAGCATATTTTCCGTGTGCGCGGATTTGGCCTTGCTGAACGCATCAAGTGCGTTATTTATCGTGGCCTCTGCGTTCTGGTTTGATTTCTCGTTAAGGGTATCCAGTGCGCTGTCAATGGCCGTGCGGATGTTCTCATCCTGCGTGCTGCCGATGGTTTTCATTACTGCGGTAAACAAATCTGGTTTCATCGTCGGGTTCTCTCTGTGCTTTCAACCTGACGCCATTCTGCCGTCCCTCAGACAACAACTCGATTCATTGCCGTTGTCGCAGACATGGCACAAACAGGACTTTAAACCCGGCTGGCCAGAGAAAGGTCGCAGGCCCCCCCCCTCACTCTGTTTGTTTTTTTACGATTAACTATTCACTACTGTTCACCTTTAAGAAAAAGATAAGTAATACAGTAAGATAAGTGGTGAACAGTTGAGGGTCTGACTGTTCACCGTCTGTTCACCACTGTTCACCCTCCTGTTTTTTCAGCCAGTTATTCACTTAGACCTTTTGGTAATTAAAAAGCAAATTAATATAAACAAAAGCAATAGAAGGATTGCCAATGGATTGCCACAGGATTGCCACAGGATTGCCAGTGTATGCCTCTGTTTGCCATTCACCTGTTAACGGTTTGTTGTGTGGGATTTCACTGCAAAATGACTTGTTGCCCTGCGTAAAAATATTCACAAAATAGTGAGCTACCCGAAGCCGGACGGACACGACCGGCACTGTATGGACTTTGTGAGGTAGCCCGATGCACACCGCTTTTTCTTCCCCGTCTTCTGCCCCTGCCGCGCCACTGATGCCGGTTTCTGATACCGTTCACGAACGCTTTATCCGTCTGCCCGAAGTGATGCATCTGTGTGGCCTGTCCCGCTCGACCATTTACGACCTCATCAGCCGGGAAGCCTTCCCGAAACAAATCTCCCTCGGCGGAAAAAATGTGGCGTGGGCGCAGTCTGAAATCACTGCATGGATGGCGGATCGCATTGCCGAACGTAACCGGGGCTATGACGCATGATGATGATCGTTCAGCAAACAGCCCCTTTTTCTGGCTTGCTTCTTTTCGCCGTTTCCAGGTATAGTTTTCCCGCTGTCGCAAAATCGGCAGCCGGGATTGGCGTCCCGTTTACAACATTGGCGACACCGGACGCGCCTTGCGTCTTTTTTTACGTCGTTGCTCAGGCACACCCATTTTTCGGGCTGTGGTGTTTACACCTTAGCCCCTGTCAGATAATGGTGATCCGGGCGGGGCAGCCTTCGGGCTGGCCGGTATTCATTGAGGCCGGTATTCCAACCCCCGTTCGGGTCACCACCCATGAGCGTAGGAACTCCGGTGGTGGCAATAACCGCTACTCAATGGAGGTTGCCACTATGGCTACGACCCTCACCTCGTCACACCCGCAGTTTGTCTTTGTGTTTGCTGCTGTTCGTCGCGCAGACCAGACCTTCGCGCAGGAACGACTGTATTAATTGCCCACCATCGATATAGACCCGGTGCACGTTCTTCTCCATCAGGTCAGCAAGAGCCTCCCTTGGCGTGCGGCATGAAAACTGCACTTTTCCCTTCAGCGCCTCGGGCACGGGGGTATCGGTTAGCTGCCGGGAAAGCACCAGCACGGGTCGATCATAAGGCCATTCGTCAAAAGTCAGCACCTTCTCATAGCTGCCTCGCCCCATAATGATCCAATCTTTGTCCGCAATGAATGCGGCATAGCCATGATCTTCTGTCGGGTCATCGCGCTTCAACAGCCAGTCGATATCGCCATCCTGTCGAGCGATATAACCATCAAGACTGACCGCGATGAAAACATGTGTGGTG
Source organism: Citrobacter sp. 50677481 (assembly GCF_001463265.1). Lineage (NCBI taxonomy): Bacteria > Pseudomonadati > Pseudomonadota > Gammaproteobacteria > Enterobacterales > Enterobacteriaceae > Citrobacter > Citrobacter sp. 50677481. Next base: position 79,848 of record NZ_LNHZ01000002.1, on the reverse strand, counting down.
ACCATAAAGAGCTCCGTATTCAGGTTGCATATATCTCGTTGATTAGCAATGTCCGCTCCAGGCACGAAGCGAGCAAGTTACCTAAGCTGAAGGTCCGCTGTGAGCGAAAAGCGGACCTTTAGTTGCAAAAACCTTCGAAAGGCACAAGAACCAAGCCCTCAAACAGAGCATACGTTTCTGGCTAAATGGGACCATCAGATCATCAAATGTTGCTTCTCTCATGATCAATGAGCCATTCTTTACGAGAAATGCCACCACCATAACCGGTCATCTTTCCATCTTTTCCAATTATTCTATGACAAGGGATCACAATCGCAATCCGGTTTGCACCATTAGCAGCAGCGACTGCACGTACGGCATTTGGCTTATGAATCCGTAGTGAAATCGCCTGATAGTGTGAGGTCTCCCCATAGGGAACAGCACGCAACTCATGCCAGACGGATTGTTGAAAATCACTGCCCGGGGCATCTATAGAGAGTTCAAACTGTCGGCGAGTTCCGGCAAAATACTCGCTCATTTCTTTGACTGTCTGCCGCGTATGGCTGTTTTCTCCGGTGACAATTCTGGCGTTAAATAAACGCTGGATATCGCGAAATTCCGTTTCTAACATCCGGCGATCGGTAAATTCCAGCAGGCAGACTCCCCGCTCTGTCGCACAGACAAACATAGGCCCCAACGTCGTGGTAAACCGGTGAATGACAATCACCTGGGTTGCCTGAGTCGGAGCTGCTCCAGTAAGCCGCTTGTAGGTATAACCAAACCCGCTCAGGGATTCATAGCCATTGTCCAGCGCGACGTCCGTTGCCGCTCGTCCGCTTTTCAGCTCCTGCAGGGCAATGTTCACCCGCTGCATTCGCTGGAAAGCCTGAAAAGTGATGCCGTGATGTTGCAGGAACCAGCGTCTTACCCGCTCCGGATTGATTCCATGCTGACGAAGCTCCGCGTCAGCCACACGGGATTTCATATCGCGCCTGACAAGCGCAAGCGCCTGTTCAACAAATAATGGCGCGCTGTGCGCATTTTCAGCAGGTCTGCAGACCTTACAGGGACGAAAGCCTGCCGCCAGGGCAGATTTGGCATCTTTATAAAATTCGACATTTTCGCGTTTGGGCTTTCGTGCCCGGCATACAGAAATGCAGAATACGCCAGTGGTTTTGACGCCAACAAAAAACACGCCGGTATATTCTGAAGCACGTTCAAGCAATGCCTGATACCAGGTATCACACAAATTCTTATCGGTTATTTTCATCACCAAAAAGTCCTTCAAACGTCTGACTCGACCGGATCGTATGCATTACATCAGTCAGCGTTGACTGAATGGCCGAATGAACAAAATTGCCCATTGAAATGCGGCTTACCCCGGCCAGTTTCAGCCTACCGAACGACGGAAGATCAGGCATACACATGACATTCAGAGGCAGACCCGTTGCCTCTGCAATGAGGCTGATGTCTTTCTCTGACGTCAGGCAGGGAACAAAAAGGCCGTCAGCACCTGCAGCTTTATAGCTCTGACCCCGTAATAACGTTTCCTGCAACGCGCTTTCATGCCCGAGCAGGTACGTGTCGGTCCGGATGTTCAGAAACAGGTTATAATTTTCGCTTCTCAGCACATTGCATACTGCTCTCAGATTACGGGAAAAATCAGATGCATCGTCAAGCTGACGAACCCCATTAACGACTCTGCTGTCTTCAAGGTTTACGCCTGATACGCCTATCTGTGCGAGGCGTTTGAGATTGGCTGTTATCTCTTCGGCTGAATCACCATACCCTGCTTCCATGTCAACGCTCAATGGCAGGTTGCTGACAGCCCGGATACGTGTGACCACATAAAATAATTCATTAATCGGCATTCCCTGCCCGTCTTCATATCCCAGTGTAGCCGCTATTGCTGCGCTGGACGTTCCCAGAGCCTGATAACCTGCTCTTTGCGCTGCGACAGCGCTGGCGGCGTCCCAAACGTTAGCGATAAGAAGAGGTTGGTGCTGGTTGTGGAGTTCTGCAAAATTCATATTCATTTCCTCTCAATAGATTGAAAATGAATCTAAGCATTCAGTAAAAACCTCACAACCGAAATTCAGACGACCATTTTTAAGCAAAGTGAGTCTGTTCTTCGGAGCTGGGCGTAACCTTTCAAGGTCTGCTCATGGCACAGGGCTGCTGTTGCAGCCCTGACAAATTAAACTTCAATAGACTCAGATATCTCCAGGGCATCATCCACTTCAATATCGAGATAACGGACTGTACTTTCGAGTTTTTTGTGACCTGACAGTAGCTGGAGCAATCGAAGATTCTTCGTTTTTTTAAAGATCAGATATGGCTTGGTTCTTCGCATAGAATGCGTACTGTACAGAGTCTCGTCGAGACCCAGCTTATTAATCCCATCCATGAAAAATACGGTTATATTGCCTGGTTGAGATATGTCGTGAAGGACCGACGCGGGACTGGAACAGATAGTCGCTACTACGTAGATGAGCCATTTTGATCCACGCTGCTACAGCCTCTCTGGTTCCCTTAGTCAGTTCAAACTGAACGGGGCTTCCCGTTTTTTGCTGCAGCATTGTCGCTCTGCCCGAAACAGAATGCCCATAGGCCACATCAGAAACTTTTAGCTTAACCAGCAGCCCCGAAGTTTACTGTCCAGAGCCATGCTAAACAGAGCTAAATCGCGTACTTTTCCTTCCAGCTCAAGTCTGATACGGATTCCCCAGATATGAGAGATCTGAAGAGGCCGTTTCTGGCCAATAATACGGCCCTTGTTTCAGGGGGATGTTGTCATGCTCAATCTCCTTTGGGTTAGGAGATGTGATTATGGTTGTCCCATATGAGCGAGGAGCGGATATTGTAACTTTCGCATACTGATTTTGAGACAGGATGGCTTTCACTTGGCTGGTATTGTGTAAGCCGTCATAGCATATGCATAATATCTTTCTTCAGCGACTAATTATTCATCATAAAATCGATATTATCGCAGAAGAAAGACGTTTCTGGTCACATTGTGTCTACAAGGGGAAACTGAAAATGAGATTTATAACACTGTTTACATTGCTTTTCGCTCTTCCCCTCCATGCCGAAGACCATGATTATGGTCCTCCCATCTCCAGATGCTTGAACAAACATACTATTCCCTATATTAACACGACGATCCCTGCTGAGAATATTGTTAATAATGCTTATAAGGAATGCGAGGATATTATTAATCAATGGAATAATGAGCGTGCATCCTTGCCCAAGGAAATGGTAATCAAGCAGAATAAGGAATTTAGAGAGATGTATGTCAGGATGATTGATATCCGTAGGAAAACCGGTGCTAACAAAAGATGAACGCTTTGTTTTGCTTTATTTCGTAAAGTAGCGCTCTTGGGGCCGGGTAAAATCTCGCGTTAAGCTTTCCTGAAAGGCAGCTTTGAGCGAGAAGCTGACCTTAGACCCTGTAATAAAGTCGGCCTGATACCCGCCGACATTTTACTGTGACCTAAATTCGTGATGGTAAAAATGCTCAGTGGTTCGAACCTGTCAGCGATGAGCAATATAAAGATCTGTAGCCACGCTCGGCACTGCATATAAAATGCAGCATCGTACCTTAATCCTGTACGCGCAAGGCTTTAAGAACTTCACTGAAAGCTGGTGAAGCCTGATGGCGATGCGGATAATAAAGATAAAATCCGTCCCAGAAGGGAGAGAACTCCTCAAGAACTCTTATTACGTCACCTTTTTCAATCCAGGGCTGGGCAATGTCTTCCGGTACATAGGCAAGCCCCAGCCCCGCTACAGCGGCATCAAGTACATGAAAAATATCATTGAAAATCAGCTGGCCATCAACCCGTATTTTTATTTCCCGTCCGTCTTCCTCAAATTCCCATGCATAGATACCGCCTCTGGTAAGAAAACGATAATTGATGCAGCTATGGTGGATTAAATCCTGAGGTTTTTGCGGTTCCTCGTGGCTGGCGAAATACGATTTCGCGCCGATTACCGCAAAACGAAAATCCGGGCTTATACGCGCTGATATCATCCCATTGGCTAACTGATATCCCATTCTGACGCCCGCATCAAATCGGTCGTTCACAATATCTGATAGGCCATTATCCTGCACCAGTTCAACGGTGACGTCCGGATAACGCGGGATAAACTCCCGCAATTTGGGCAGCAGCACGCAACTGATGGCAAAATCAGGAGCGTTAATTCTTATTGTCCCTGAAGGTTTATCTTTAAACGCATTGAGCGCCTCAAGCTGCGCTTCGATCCCATCAAAGTGCGCGCCAATCCCTTCCAACAAACGCTCTCCGGCTTCCGTTGGGGTTACCGAACGGGTAGTGCGAGTCAACAGCCGGATGCCAAGCCTTTTCTCGAGATTACGGATCGTATGGCTCAGGGCAGATTGTGAGATGCTCATCTTTGCCGCCGCCTTTGTGAAGCTTCGCTCCCGCGCTACGGTGAGAAATGCGGCCAAATCATTAATATTATTTCGTACCACTGGCATCTCCTCTTGACCAATGAATCTGCATTGCCCCTTTGTGCCATGACTGAAAAGACGTTTGTCGGCCTTTCCTGTTTACCTTACCACCACTGACCAATTTATGAGAATTCTTCATGATTCTAACCAATATTACCCGACTAATTTCCTTAGCGCTGAGCCTCTATAGTTTTGCCATGTTTTTTCAGTCTCAGGATTTAGTATGAAATCTCACTCCCCCGCTAGTAAAATTGCGGCAGCGGTTATCATTAGCGCAGCGGGGCTGTTCAGTGCTTCTGCCCCGGCAAAAGATCCCACTTTGATTCGTACGCATTCTGGCCCGGTGATCGGAACAGAAAAAGAAGGTGTCATTTCGTGGCTCGGTCTGCCTTATGCCGCGCCCCCGGTCAATCAGCTTCGCTGGCAGCCGCCCCATGCCGTCGCTTCATGGTCCACGCCGAGAAAAGCAAACGCGCTGGCGAACCGTTGTGCACAAAATGCCGATCTCGGTGATTTTGCCAGCGCTGGCGGTAGCGAAGATTGTCTTTATCTTAACGTCTATCGCCCTGCTGTCTCTGGTAAGGAAGATAAGAGGCTGCCTGTTTTTGTCTGGATCCATGGTGGTGCGCTTCAGGTAGGCCAGGGCGCCGATTATGACCCTTCAAAGCTGGTCACCCAGGGCAAAGCCGTAGTGGTCACGCTGAATTACCGTTTGGGCGTGTTTGGCTTCCTGTCTGTGTCGGGACTTGATTCGGAAGGCCATGAATCAGTTAACTACGGGCTAATGGATCAGCAGGCTGCGCTACGCTGGGTACAGAAAAATATTTCTGCGTTTGGCGGCGATCCTTCACACGTGACAATTGCCGGAGAATCATCAGGCGGCAATAGTGTTATGGCGCATATCGTCGCGCCAGGCTCGGCAGGATTGTTCCAGCATGTGCTCTCAATGAGTGGCGCAGCCATTATGTCCCGCTACCCCGCTTTTGGCGCACCGCATCCTCTCAAAGTGGCGCAGGAGACCGGTGCAGTGTTTGCACGGGCGTTGGGTTGCAACCCAGAAGATTCAAGCTGCCTGAGGGCGGTACCGACACAGCGGATACTGAAAATGCAGACGCCGTATCTGCAGAACCAGCTCATCATTGATGGCAGCGTCATCCCCATACATCCGGCAGACGCTTATAAAAACGGCAATATTAACCCTGTCACGCTGATTAACGGTACGACGCGCGACGAAGGTCATTTCTTTGTGGCCTTGCCAGAGTTAATGAATGGTAAGTCTCTGCAGGCAAAAGCCTACCCGGAGTGGATCGGTCACCAGTATGGAGACACGCTGAAATCCAGGGTTCTTGCCGAGTATCCGCTCAGCGACTATGAAAACCCGAGTGAGGCATTTGCCGCTACGGTCACCGACAGCTTGTTCTCGTGCCCGGCTCGCGCCCTGAACCAGGCGCTCTCAGACAAAATAACTGTATATGCTTATGAGTTCAGCGATCGTACGGCACCATCCTATGTAGGCCCAACGACTTTCCCGCTGCTTGCGGCGCATACCTTTGAACTGGCGTATCTGTTTCCCGGATTCCATGGGGGAAGCTCAGCTCATATCACATTAAATCCGTTGCAGGAAAAATTATCGGACGAAATGGTTAGCTATTTTGTTGCAATGGAAAAAATGTCATCACGCGAACAAGCCTGGTCCCGATACAGCCCGCAACGCGATAACTTCATGACTTTTGCTTTGCCAGCGGCGACGATGGTTTCAGGACGTTTTTCTGATGATCATCACTGTGCATTCTGGGATCAGCAAGGCATCTACTAACCGCTAAGTGATAAACAGACGTGAGGATTAAGTTATGAAATACAGGACACTTGGCAGTATGGGATTAAGAGTTTCAGAGATGGGGTTGGGATGTATGGGACTCTCCTATGGCTATGGCCCCAGCCAGAGCAAGAAGGTAGCAATTGACCTTATCCGCTCGGCCTTTGAAGAGGGCATAACATTTTTTGACACGGCTGAGGCTTATGGCGCAGATAACGAAGAGTGGCTGGGGGAAGCCGTTCAGCCTTTCAGGCAGAACGTCATCATTGCCACTAAATTTGGCTGGAAAGAGGGTGATGCCAGCCTGGGTAAACTGGACAGTCGCCCGGAACGTATACGGCAGGTTGCCGAGCAGTCGCTCAGACGCTTACGTACCGACTGTATTGATCTGTTCTATCAGCATCGGGTTGATCCGGCGGTTCCTATTGAGGATGTTGCCGGAACGGTAAAAGACTTGATTTCTGAGGGTAAAGTTAAACATTTCGGTCTTTCCGAAGCCGGAACGGCTGCAGGAAAATATCGGGGCCGTGGAGGTGAACATTACGCCGGATGATTATCTTCAGATAGAAGCGATTTTTGAGAGATGGCCTGTTAAAGGCGAACGTTATCGGGAAGGGGGTATGAAGCTTGTCGGTCGTTAACGGCCCGGAGTGGTATTTAGAAAACAGGAAGATACAGTTGCTATCAGACAACTTGTCTCACCTGGGCTTATTCCCGTTATGTGTTCAACTAATTACTGAAGGTAACCCTTATGAGAGAGAATATTAAAGGTAAAGTTATCGTTATTACCGGTGCGTCAAGCGGGATGGGCGAAGCTGCAGCACGGTATCTGGCAAAACAAGGTGGCCGGGTCGTACTGGCGGCCCGGCGTGCTGAGCGAATTGATGTTATCGCGAATGATATTAACGGACAGGGTGGTGAGGCGCTGGCACAGACTACTGATGTCACGCGTCTGGAGGATGTGAAAAAACTGGTCGATACTGCCGTGGCAAAATGGGGACGCATTGATGTACTCATCAACAATGCGGGAGTAATGCCGCTTTCATCCCTTGATCAGGCAAAGGTAAATGAATGGGACATGATGATTGACGTCAATCTGAGAGGAGTCCTGCACGGTATCGCTGCGGCGCTCCCTATAATGAAAGCCCAGCAGTCCGGTCACATCATAAATACAGCTTCGGTTGCAGGTCATCTTGTATTTCCGACTTCTGCAGTTTATTCAGCCACTAAGTTTGCGGTACGCGCCCTGACCGAGGGGCTAAGAAAGGAGGCTAGCACATACAATGTCCGTGCCACGATCATTTCTCCGGGAGCGGTATCAACCGAATTACTGGACCATATCAGCGATAAGGATGTCCAGGCTGCTAACCAGGATTATGTCGGTAAGGTTGGCATCCCTCCTGAAACCTATGCCCGTATGGTTGCATTTGCCATAGGTGAGCCGGAGGATGTTGGCGTAAACGAAATTATTTTCCGCCCAACAGCGCAGGAACTGTAAGATCCGAGGATACTTTTACAGTGAACCTTCTCCTGTAGAGAGGGTTCGGTTTTACATATGTTTACTGGTTGATGAATGTGCCAGATATAGCTTTAATTGCAACAGGGTTATGAATGTCCGCTCCTGGCACAGAGCGGCCTGTTTGTAAGACCAGTCAGATCTGTTATAAGCGACAAGCCTACATCTTCCATCAGAGCCTCTACCAACACGCAAAATCCCGCCCCCAACAATCAATTTAAAAATCAATCAGATAAAAAAACCCTTCCATATCAACATCATCGCCACTCTTTTTGCGCCTTCCCTTCCTCGCAAAAAATCAAAATCCCTAACAAACTCAACCACCTCCCCCACCCATTACAAGGACGTCAGATTACAGCCGCTCGGTCCATTTACTCAACCGCGACTGGGGCTTGCCGTCGGCACTCACTGCACGACCGTCCGGCAGCCAGCGCTCAGTCTCTTTTGTCAGCTTCCCGCAATCATAATATTGCCGCAGCGCCCGTGCGCCGTCGGGATAAAACTGTTCGCTGCACTGATGCCTCAGGCCATGTTGCCACTGCTCGCGCAGGTGCAGCGCGCCGGAGGGGTAAAAGCTGCGACATTCGCCATGCAGTTCGCCGTCATGCCAGTGTTCTTCCCGCACCAGCATTCCTTCTGGCGAATAATAGCGTGCGACGCCGTGGAGCCTGCCGTACTGAAACACCTGTTCCAGCGCCAGGTGTCCGTTAGGGTGCCAGTTCTCCATTTTGCCGTGCAGTAACCCCTGCTGATAACGCAGGATCGCCAGCAGTCGACCGCGCTCTTCAATGCGCGTCTCGCCGTTAAGCAGGCCGCCGCTCAGCCCGGCCTGAATGCGGGTACGATCCTGCTGAAGCTCCAGCGTTTCGTTCATCACGTCTCCGTCAGTTGATCTTCACCATCCCGCCTTTAATAATTAGCATGCCGCCACCGTCCACGGTCTGGGTGGCACTGGCTTTGCTGGTCAGGGTCGCTTTTGCTTCCTGACTGATGGTTGCCGCTTTCTGGGTCAACGAGGCTTTTGCTTCACTGGCGATGTTGGTCGCGTCCAGCTTTAGGCTGCCCGAGGCGCTGGCGTTAAGATCCGCCCCGCTTTTCACTTTCAGGGTTTTGCCGCTCTCCAGGGTTAGCGTGCCGCTGACCTTGATGGTCAAATTGCCGTCGACGTTAAGCGTGTAGTCGCCCTTCACCCTATGTGTGTCGTTGCCGTCGATGGCATGTTCCTGATCGCCCTTCACCGTCACGCTACGCTTGTCCTTCACCTCCAGGGTGTCGCTGCCCTTCTCAATTTTCACCGCACGGTTGCCCTTTTTCAGGGTGACGGTTTCGTTACCCTCTTCAACGGTGCGGGTGCGATCGTTTTTTACGCTCTGAATGTCGTCGTGGCCGATCGTTGTTTTACTGTCGTTGAGCACCGTAAGTTGGAAATCTTTCTGCGCCTGCATCGCCAGCAGCTCGGCGTCTTTTTTATCGTCAAAGCGCAGTTCGTTAAAACCTTTTTCGCTGTGAGTCTTGATGCCGGACTGGGTCTGGTTCGCCGGAAGGGCATACGGCAATGCATTCGCGCCGTTGTACACGCAGCCGGTAATGAGCGGCTTATCCGGGTCGCCGTCGATAAAGCTCACCACCACTTCCTGGCCAATGCGCGGGATAAACTGCGCGCCAAAGCCGTTGCCGCTCCAGGCGGTAGCCACCCGCAACCAGCAGGAGCTGGTTTCGTCGCTTTTGCCTTCTCTGTCCCACGAGAACTGCACTTTTACCCGCCCGAGTTTATCGGTCCAGATCTCCTCGCCACTTTTGCCGACCACCGTCGCCGTTTGCGTATGCATAAAGGGCTGCGGCGTCACGGCGAGCGGGCGATACGGCGTGGCCTTTGGAATGGCGGTAAAGCGGTTGCGATAGCGTTCACCATCGTATTCATGACTGACAGCGGTGACCAGCCAGTCGATGTTCAGGGATTTGTCATCGTGATCGGTTAAGGAAAACCAGTGTCCGGCCATCAGCGCCGCGCAGTCGCTTTCACCCACCAGCTGTTTCGCCTGCGCCTTCAGGGCATTGACCTTCCACGCCGCCAGCGCGTCGCCCTGCGCTTTTTCACTGAACCTGCCGGGGTGCTGATACTGCATGCCGCCCTTCTTCTCACCGGCCTGGGCGAACAGCGCCGCTTTTGGCTGCTCATAGTTAAAGTTGCTGCTCTGGACCCCCTGCGAAGTAGCCTGTAGACGCAGCTCTACCGAGCGAATCGCCCCGGTTTCCCGTGTGCCGCTTGCTGCCGCCTGATACTTCACCTTTTTGTCGCCTGCAATGGGCGGAAAGGCGCTGTTATCATCCGCCAGCATCAGCGTGTGCTTACCTTGCGCATGAGTGAAGAACCAGAAGATCCCCTCCTGCTCCAGCAGTCGCGAGACAAAATTAAAATCGCTTTCGTTGTATTGCAGGCAATATTCCCGTTTTATTGGTGTGGTCTTGAGCTGAAATTTGTAGTCGGTAAACCCGGCGTCCTTAAACACCTTCTCGACAATCTCCTGCGCACTGAGGTTCTGAAACACGCGGTTATTGCTGGCGAGCGTCAGCCACCACAGCCACGGGCGTAGCACAAACTGATAGCGATCGGCGTTGCTGGTCGCCGGAAGCTGGTGCGCTTCGGCAATCAGTCCGTCATAGTCGGCGTTGTTGAGGGTGGCGGTCAGATGGGTCGCCAGCGCGGCATCGAGGGTTAACGGCGCGGCGGAGGTTGCGGCGACGGTGGCGGTGGTCAAGGCGTTAAGTTGCGATTCGGTTTGCGCGGTAGTGGCGGTGAGACCGGTCAACGCTGGGGTGGTGAGTTTGATAATGGTGGTGTTAGGCATGGGGAATTCCTTTTTCAGCAGCAGCGCTAACGCCGGTTAGCCTGATGATAAACCTCATCACCATCACGTCTGCCCACGGCGATCACAAGAACGACAACCTTCTCATCCTCGACCTGATAGACAAGGCGATACCCGGCGCTGCGTAGCTTGATTTTATAACGGTGTAATTTGCCGGAAAGGCGGGCGGCAGGAACATGGGGATTTTCCAGCCGTTCCGCCAGTTTCTTTTTAAACTGTTCGCGTAAAGTTGGGGAAAGCTTGCGCCACTCCTTGAGCGCCACGTCTAAAAACTCCAGGCTATAGGTCATTTAAAGACACCTTTATTCGCTTTCCACCTTCACGCTCGTCGGCGATACGATTCAGTTCAGCATCTTCCGCCAGCTCCAGCAGGTACGCATAAACCGCTGGCGGCACGCAGTAAAAGGCAGGCTCGTTGCGGTTAAGAATCGCTACCGCTTCCCCCTCCCCGGCATTGACCGTCCCCATTGGGTTACGTTTCAGGTCGGTAATGCTGGCGGCGGTTTTGGTCAGGATATGAAATGGCATGGTTTTTTCCTCGTTGATGAGGTTTTATTATAGACCATTAAAAGTGCCTTTATAAGCATCATTAAGAATACTTGCGCAGCGGCGGTGGTAAGATCGGTTAGCGCTGGGGTGGTGAGTTTTATAATGGTGGTATCGGGCATGGGGAAGTCCTTATTATTCAACAAAAATAACGGTTCCCTAAACCATTTGATGGATATAAACCATACTTAATATGAGTCATATATAAGAACATCATCATTTCCTGTTACAAACTGATGGTTATACTGGTAACTAAGACTCGTGCCAGACAGATGTTCAGATCTAATTTTTCTATATGTTTCATATTCAATTATCTCTTTCTGTTTAGCTATTCCTCTCACCATAATTGAATATTTATCCTTACCTAAAAATTTTGATTGTAGAACTATTGGAGACGAAACTACTGCACTTCCTATCCGTAAACTCTGTATGACTTTTGCATTAGTATCTACACCTGAATAAATACGATGCCCTAAACACCTTTTACGCGAATGATAGTTAACGAGACTGTCAATTGGACCTCGATCATATAAAAAATGATCATGCCAAAGAACAGATTGTGCTTTTATTGGCCATGGATCAATAACAATTATCCCTCTACTTTTATAGCGCAATGTTCCTCTTGAATGATAAATCATTTCCGGATTATCCCCTTTCCAAAGAAGAACAAAAGCATGATCCATTTTTTTTGAGGAAACGTTACATACAGTCCACTCTGAAGAAAAATATTCCCGACACAAGACATATGCTAAATCAGCATGTTCCCCACAATTACCAGCACCAACCATTTTTGCAGCCAATGCCGAACGCCTTGTTCCACTTTTTCCTTGCCCCATTCCAGCAGATAGTACCTTTGCTATACTCCTTGTTTCATCAACCAGATAATGAGCTGGAAAGTTAGTTGTTATTCGCGCTTTACTACTGTATGAAAACGTTATTGGAGTATTAAAATGAACCTGATTTCCAGCCCCATACCTTAAAACGTTTTTTACTGTATGGATAATTATATCTGCTAAATCAATAGCGTATTTATAATCAGCAGGCATATATATCTTTTTAATCATAATACACCACCGTAACCAAACCCCATCACTTCCCCAACCACCAGGTTCTCAACATCTCTGGCCCCGACTCCCTTACATTTCTCCATCACCCTTTCGACCAACCCATCATCCATATTCAACCTCTCTCCCGTCGCCACAAAATACCGCTGCGCTAATTTCTCCAGTTTCGCCAGCACAATCCCTTTTAATATCTCCTCATCCAGCGCCCGATAGACCACCGTGGTCATCCTTGCTAAAAACGCCGGACGAAAATGCTTTAACAACTCCTCGCGCAACGCCTCGTTAAACCGCTCGCTATTTAATTCAGAAGCAGGCGTGTCGAGAATTAATTCCGCGCCGACGTTGCTGGTCGCCAGCATTACCGTGTTTTTAAAATCAACAATCAGCCCCGTGCCGTCTTCCATCACCCCTTTATCGAAGACGTTATAAAACGCCTCCAGCACGTCCGGGTGCGCCTTTTCGATTTCGTCGAGCAGCACCACGGAGTAAGGACGGCGGCGTACCGCTTCGGTTAACGCCCCGCCGCTGCCGTAGCCAACGTAGCCCGGCGGCGCGCCTTTCAGTTGGCTGACGGTGTGCGCTTCCTGATATTCAGAAAGATTAATCGTGATGAGATTGCGTTCGCCGCCGTACAGGGCGTCGGCCAGCGCATACGCGGTTTCAGTTTTGCCGACGCCGGTGGGTCCCACCAGCAAAAACACGCCGACCGGCTTTTGCGGATCGGTCAGGCCGCTGCGGTAAGCGCGCAGCCGCTGGGCGATGGTTTCCAGCGCTGCCTGTTGCCCCATCACCCGCTCGCTCATCCGTTCGACCAGCGTGCGCAGGGCGTGGGCTTCGTCGGTGAGCATCTGCCCGAGCGGAATACCCGTCCAGCCGCCGATCACCGCCGCAACGGTGGCGGCATCCACGCAGTCCGGCACCAGCGGCACTTCGTCGCGCAGCTGGGCGGCGGCGGTTTCCAGCTTGCCGATCAGCGCCGCGCACTCCACCAGCGCCTGCTCCAGCTCGTCGTCTTCCGGCTGCGCGCTCAAATCCAGCATCCGTTGGCGGGCGGCCAGTAACTCGCCGACCCGCTGACGCTCATCCTGCCAGCGCTCTTCCACCTCCCGCGCCTGCAGCTGTAACTTCTGCGCCTGCGCCTCCAGTTCGCACAGCCGGTCGTGATGATCGACGCCCACCAGCAGCTCGCGGTTCAGGCGCGCGCTCTCTTCTTCGATGGCCGCCTGCTGCTGACGGATCTCTTCCAGCGCGGGCGGCACGTCATGCTGCGCCAGCGCCACCCGCGCGCAGGCGGTGTCGAGCACGCTGATGGCCTTGTCCGGCAGTTGACGTCCGGAGATGTAGCGCTGCGACAGGCGCACCGCCTCGCGAATAGCGGTATCCAGGATTTGCACCCCGTGATGCGCCTCCAGCCTGTCGGCCACCGCCCGCAGCATCACCACCGCGCTCTCCTCGTCCGGCTCTTCGATCTGAATACGCTGAAAACGGCGGTCCAGCGCCGGGTCCTTCTCGAAATACTTTTTGTACTCCTGCCATGTCGTGGCGGCGATGGTGCGCAGCTCGCCGCGCGCTAATGCGGGTTTCAGCAGGTTGGCGGCGTCGCTGCCGCCCTCGGCGCCGCCCGCGCCAATCAGCGTGTGGGCCTCGTCGATAAATAAAATGATCGGCTGCGGGGATTTTTTTACCGCCTCGATCACCCTTTTCAGCCGCTGCTCAAATTCCCCCTTCACCCCTGCGCCCGCCTGCAACAGGCCGAGATCGAGCGCCAGCAGCGCCACGTCGCGCAACGGCGGCGGCACGCTGCCTTCAGCGATGCGCAGCGCCAGCCCTTCGGCGACGGCGGTTTTGCCGACGCCGGGCGCGCCCACCAGAATCGGGTTGTTTTGCCGACGGCGCAGCAGAATATCAATGCACTGGCGGATCTCGGCGTCGCGCCCGATAATCGGATCGATCCGCCCCTCTCTGGCGTCGTGGGTGAGATCATGGGTGTACTGTTCCAGCACGTTCTCATCGCCAACCGCCGGGGCTTCGCCTGGCGCATCGCACACCGTTTCAGCGGAGCCGCGACACCAGCTCTGCCACTGTTCTTCCAGCGTTTCGGCGGGGATCTTCAGCAGCAGCGGCATCCCCAGCGCCAGCTGGGCGCGCAGGCGCTCTCGGGTAAGTAGCGTCAGCAGCAGCAGCGCGGAACGTACGTTCTTCATCTGGCGGAGGGAGGCCAACAGCAGCGTCCCTTCCAGCAGTTCTGCCAGTTGTATGGAAAAGATCGGCATCCGCGTACAGCCAGTTTTGAACTGCGCCAGGGCGCGTCGGATTTCGTCGCGCAGCGCGTCGGCGGCAATCCCCGCGCCACTGAGGCAGCACGCCAGATCGCTGTGCTCGTCGTCCAGCAGGGCCAGCAGCAGATGCTCAGGCTCCACAAACCAGTGTCCCTGCGCCCGGCTACGCTCCGCGGCCTGTTCCAGCGCGCGAAAGCAGATCGGGTTCAGTCGTTGTACCAGCGCTTTTAAATCCATGCGGCGTTCTCCTTAATCCTTAAGATGTTGTCGGTTGCAGAACGATGACGTTCCGCGCCCCCTGAGCTGCGCGGTGCGCCCGAGAAGCGGCGGGTGGTCGCGGGTTAACGTGGTGTCCAGCGTCAGCGCGCCGCGCATCATCAGTTCCAGCGACACGCCTGCGCCAAACCAGATTTGCCCCAACTGGCAGAGGGCCTGAAACCCCTCGCCGCCGGGCAAAAATGCCCGCCACTGCGTGGCGTCAGCAATATCCAGATATACCCGCAGCGCCGCATGCTGGTTCCAGGCGCGTCTGCCCGCCACGCTGTCGCGGCCCAGGCGGCTGCCGGTGCGCCCCTGCGACGCGGGCGGCAGCGTCTGCCAGCGTCCGATAAACGCTTCTGTGCGCAACGTGACGTTAAGCATCGCCGCCGCAAGGGCGATAAAGCCCTCCGTCGATCGCCTGCGGTTCGCCAGCAGCCCGCTCTGCGCCAGCAGGCGGGGCGACCCGCGCCCCTGCATGGTCGTCGAGTCAAAGCCACACAGCGCGCGCATGATGGCGAAGCCCGGCGCATGCTCCCGCGCGGCATAGGGCGTCGCCAGCCGCCAGAGGCTCAGGCTGCGGCAGTGGTGTTCAATCAGCCGCCGCTGAAACAGGTTGAGAAAATCCTGCGGCGCGGCGTTTTTGTCCTGGGTCGCCTGCTGCAGCCACTCCAGCCAGCCGTAGGGCAGCACGCCGTCGGCGCCGCCCGGTCCGAGGCTGCATACCCGCAGGCGGCCATCGCGCTGCACGCCGATCTCCGCGGGCGCAAAGGCCAGCCTATAGTCGCCGCACAGCTTGGGGATCTCTCCGCGCAGTTCAGCCAGCCTGACGTACTGCTCGAGCGAAAAACGCCACGGCTCGCGCCGCAGTCGCTCAGCTATACTGTCAGCGCCGTTTCTCCGGTATCGCGCCATAGCGGCAGCGCCTCCCCTTCATCCTGTAAGACACACTGTACAAAGCAGTTCGCCGTCGCGTTTTGCGCCAGATAGCAGGCGATAATCGCGGCAAACAACAGGCGACTGCTGGCGGTAAAGGCCTGTGGATCAAGCGTCAGCGTCACCCGAATACCGTTGCGCCAGCCGCGCCAGGCCTCGCCGCCGCGATGTTCGCTTACCCGCTCGCAGCGCAGGGCGCTGATACCGTTAATCTGTTGCCAGAAGGCAGGCGACGCGCCGGACGGAGCGTAAAGCGCCAGCATCTCCTTCAGCGACGCCCGCGCCGTTTCGCCTTCGGTGAGCGACAGGTGGTTGAGCGCCAGCGAAGAGACCAGCCGCCAGCGCGCGTCGCCCTGCGCAGCGGGGGCGGAAGGCGTTGTCGGCGTACCCAGCAGACGCACCTGCGCCACCGGGCCGGGCTGTTCGAAAGTGAGCGACGTGCCAGCCGCCAGCGTCAGGGGCGTCTCGCCGTTGCTGCACCATAGCCTGGCCGTCAGGCTGGCCTCTTCCGGCGGTTCCGCCGGGTCGAAGCGGCTGTCCACCAGGGTGAGCCACAGCGTATTGCCCTGCGCGCGATGGCGCCGCGCATGCCAGAACCAGCGGGCGTCGCTATGCCCCTGCGCTGAATAATAAGGCGGCACGCGCCACGCCGCGTCGCGGCTGCTCATCCACAGATCCTGGAGACGATAGATCTGCATGGCGCTGTCGTTGTGATCCGCCACCAGCCGCTGTTCGCTGCGGGTATGTTCGGCGATCAGCGGTTCTGAGGTACGGGTAAATAAGTTGACCAGCGGCGCACAGCCGGTACGAATATCGCCCAGTTGCAAAGGCAGCGCCGTTTGCGGGGCGCGGTCAAAGGGGATCCACAGGGTCATCGCGTCGTCATCCGGCCCCGGCGGCAACGGCAAATCGAAATACATCAGCGCCTGCGGACAGTGCATCCACGCGCTCAGCGCCAGCCCACTGGCGGGGGCGGCGGCATCAAACGGCAAAATGCGCGCCGCATTCTGTACGCCCACCGGCTGCGGGCGCCGCGGCCCGATAACGTGAGCGTAGAACAAATCAAAAAGCACAGCGTTAATCTGCGGCGAAGCGCAAAGATGTACGCGCAGCGAGGTCATCGCCAACTGCGAAAAGCGGTGCGGCGCCAGGCAGCGCAGGCGAATGCGCAACGCGCCGCGCGCGTGGGGCTGCCCGCAGTAATGCTGCGCGGCCGCGGCATCGCACCATTCAAGCGAGTCAATCGCCACCGGCCACAGGGTCTGCTCCAGGGCGGTGCGCCACCAGACCGTTTTCCCCTCCGCGGTCAGCGCATAGAGCGGCGTTCCGGCGGACAGGACATAGCCGCGCGTCAGGTCGCCCGCCAGCGGATCGGGGGTAAAACAGGCGGTCGCGGTCGAGGGAAAAGGACGCATCAGGTGCGGAGAAAGCTGCTCCAGCAGCGACTCGCTCAGCTCGCCAAAGCCGTCGTCCAGCCGCTGGTGCAAGCGGGCGCTTTGTAGCGCGAAGCCCTCCAGCAACCGCTCAACGTGAGGGTCCGGGCAGTCAAACTCGCTTAAACGCAGGCGGGCCGCCACCTGCGGATGGCGACGGGCAAACTCGCCGCTGGCCGCACGCAGCCACCGCAGTTCTTGCAGGTAATCATCAAGCAGCCGATCGTCCATTGATCTTCCCTTGTATCGCCTATTGCCAGTTGCCGTTGCGCCAGCACAACTCCAGTAGCAGCGGCGCGTCGTCATTCCATAGCTGCGCGTCGATATGCAGCGCCAGCGTCTGCTGGCGCGCATCCTTCACGCTCACCGTCAGCGCCACGATCCGCGGCTCAAGGCGCAAAATCGCGCTGCGCAGCTGGCGACAGAACTGGCTGAGCGCCCGTTCGTCGTCCGCATTCAGTCCGTGCCATTCCGGCATACCCCAAACAAGCAGCGGCGGCAGCTCTTCGGTCTCCTGCGGGGCGCGGGCATTGAACAGGCGGATCAGTTCGCGGCGCACCGACTCACGCGGCGGGACATTCTCATCTCCCAGCCTGTCGAGCAGCGCAACCGGAACGGACGACGACATCATCATTTATCTTTCTGGTTCATCGCCATATCCCAGACGGAGGAGGAGTTCCCCTCTTTCTGCCCTGCCGATTTCTGGGCGGTGATTTCCCATTTAATTTTCGTGAAGTTCAGCGACATGGTCTCCACCGGCTTGCCGCCGGATCCGCCGCTGACGCTCAGGTGCGAAATAATGACGTTGCTTAAGGTGTAGACAATAAACGGCAGCATATTGCCGTTGTCGTTACGGCACAGCGTCAGCAACGCCGTGGGAATGACCTTCCCGCTGCAGCAGTATTCGTTAAGCACCGGAGTGGCGAGGTCGACAAACTTGGTCAGCGAGAATTCGCCGACGTGAGCGCGCCCGGAGGTGCGCTCGGTGTTGCTGACGTCGTTGGTGACCTGCATCGCCACGTTATGGCTGTAGGACATGATCTCGATCTGCTTCTCAAACCCTTTCACCTGACTTTCGCCGGTAATGTTGTCCAGCTTTAAAAAAATCGCATCCATGGTTTATCTCCTTAACGATCAGGCCGCGGCCGGCGGCGGCAGTTCCGCCACCAGGCGAATCGAGGTAGTCAGCTCTTCGAGCTGGAAGTGCGGGCGCAGAAACACTACGGCGCGATAAACCCCCGGCTTGCCGGGCACTTCGCTGACGTCGATGCGCGCCTCACGCAGCGGATAACGCGCTTTGATCTCCTGCGGGGCGGTGTCGCGCAGCAGCACATAGTCGGCAATCCAGTTGTTGAGATAGCTTTCCACCTCGTCGCGGCTCATAAAGCTGCCGATCTTGTCGCGCATGATCACCTTCAGATAGTGAGCAAAGCGGGAGGCGGCGAGGATATAGGGCAGCATCGCCGAAATGCGCGCGTTGGCGTTGGCTTCCGGGGTGTTGTAGATCTTCGCCTGGTTGGTGGTCTGCCCGCCAAAGAAGGCGGCGGTATCGGTATTCTTCTTGTGGCACAGGGCGATAAAGCCGAGATCGTTAAGCTCCTTCTCACGGCGATCGGTAATGGCGATTTCCGTCGGGCAGCGCAGGCTGATGTCGCCGGAAGGGGTGGAGAACGTGTGCGCCGGAAGATGCTCCACCAGTCCGCCGCCTTCCGCGCCGCGGATCGCCGCGCACCAGCCGTAGAGCGCGAACGCTTCGGTGATCCGGTTAGCCAGCACCCAGGCGGCGTTGCCCCACAGGTATTTGCTGGCGTCCAGCCCGTCAACGTCCTCAACAAAGTTAACCCCTTCCACTGGCACGGTGTCCGGCCCATACGGCAGACGCTGCAACACGTGCGGCAACACCAGCGACACATAGCGGGAATCTTCGCTTTCGCGGAAGGAGCGCCATTTGATCAGCTCGCTGCTCTCGAAAATCTTCGCCAGATCGCGCGGCACACTCAGCTCGGCGAACGATCCCATGTCGAACAGACGCGGGCTGGCGGCGGCGATAAACGGCGCGTGAGCGGCAGCGGCCACCTGCGAAATCTTCTCCAGCAGCGCCACATCCTGCGGGTGGCGGCCAAATTCAAAGTCGCCAACCAGCACGCTGTAGGGGTTGCCGCCGAAAGTGCCGTACTCCTCTTCATACAGCTTCCTGAACAAGGTGCTCTGGTCGAATTCAACCGCTTTTTCCAGATCGTCCTGTAGCGCTTTACGCGAAACGTTCAACAGGCGCAGTTTCAGGCGAGAGCTGGTTTCGGTATTCATCACAAACTGATGCAGGCCGCGCCAACTGGCTTCCAGCTTCTGCATATCGGGGTGGTGCAGGACTTCGTTAAGCTGAGCGCTGATCAGTTCGTCAATTTGCGCAATGCGATAGTTGATCATGGCGATGGTGTCGCTTTCCACGACCATGCCTTCGTCAAGAATTTGCGTCGCCAACTCTTCCAGCATGTCGCGCGCGTAGGTCTGCTGTAGCTCGTCGCGCGCCATGCGGCCTTCCTGAATGATACGATCCAGTACGCTTAGCGTGACCGTCTGCCCGCCGGTTTCAACCTGTTCCTGAACATTATCCATTGTCCGTCTCCTTTTCGGTTACGCGTTATCCACCGGAGTGTCTTCCGTTGCCGGGCGCAGCGCCTGTAGCTCGGCGTTGTCGGTGATCACCTTCTGCAACAACATGTCCAGATCGTCATTGCCGTCCAGCTTGGTCAGCAGATCGCGCAGACGCTGGCGGGCAAGAAGCAGGCGCTGGAGGGGCTTAATCTGGTTGATAATGTTGAGGGGCGTGAAGTCTTCGAAGGTTTTGAAATTCAGCTCGACGTTGAATTTGCTGCCATCGTTCGCCAGACGGTTGTTCACCTGCATCGCCAACCGGGGAGAGATGGACGCGAGCACGTCATCAAAGTTATCGCGGTCGATTTCAACGAACCGACGCTCGCGGAGTTTTTCCGGCGGAGAAATGGGCTGGCCGGATAAATCAGCCAGAATACCCACAACCAGAGGCAATTCTTTTTTCTCGATGGCACCACCGGTTTCAACATCATAAGTAATTTGAACGCGCGGCGGCCTTATTCTGTTGAGTTTATGCTGAATGCTTTCTGCCATGATCAATCCTTTTTTATGCAAAAATATTCCTGATGTCAAAGATATGACACCTTTTAATTCGCGAGCACGACTCCTGAATAACGCTTTCTGTTATAAAAAACACAACAACAAATAAATTTCAACCTAATTTTTACTTATTCATCATGACATTCCCATTTGATTAAAATCAATCAACAAAAAATTAATATATAAAAATCAATAAATTACAAACAAACAAAAATCAAAAAAAATAATTTGGGATGAAAACATTCGCTCTTTGAATATGTTAAATTTAACATTTATCTTTTGTATGCCGTGCCAAATAATGATTTAAATCAAAAAACCTTTTCCCTGCATTAACTATTTTCTTAGCGGGGATATAAAAGGATTTTATATGACTTCCAGCCTGTGCCGTTCGCTGTACATTATTTTATTCAGTTTATTCTGCATGCAAATTTGCGCCTGTTCATTGTGGCAATCCCAAGTGCATTTAAATGCAGTCACCATTGATACGGCGCCCGATGCCAATGATAACGCGCCTGTCGCCGTGGATATTGTCGCTATTGCCGACGCCTCGCTGGTTCCCACCATTCAGGCGCTTTCGGCGGCACAATGGTTTAACGCCAGATCGCAGTTGCTACGCGACGCCCCCGGCGGACTCCGCGTCTGGTCTCTGGAACTGGTCCCCGGTTCGCGCTTTGTCGCCGAAGATAACCCGCTTCGCGGCGCGCCGGCGGAAGCGCTGGTGCTGTTCGCCCGCTACCGCAGTGAAGGCGATCACCGGTTACGGCTGGACAAACGGGATTCTCTGCATTTGCTGTTGATGACGGATGAGGCGGTTATCGCGTCTGCTCAAGGAAAGTAATATGAACGCAATTCCCGAAATGGTTTGCTGGTATGAAGGGATGGCGATGCTGCCCCAGCATTTTCAGTTACAGTCGCTGCGTAACGACGCCCTCGCTGCCGCCCTCGCCCACTGCGCCAACCCCTGTTTCTGGGGCGTCATCCGGATGGAAGTGGATGACGCGGCGCTGTGCGCAGGAACGCTGCGACTGCTGCGCCTGGAAGCGATCATGCCCGACGGTCTGCCGGTGGACTACGATATCAGCCGCGATCCGCCGCTGGAATTTGACTGCGCCGCCCTGCTGCCAGCCTCTCCCGACAGCGCGCACGCGCTTTGGCTGGCCGTTGCTCCGGCAAACCGCGCGGGGATCTGGCAACTCATGAATACCCGCTATCGCTCCATTAACAGCGCGCCGCTGCCCGATCTCGCCAGCGGCGAGTTTCCCGAAAGCATTCCGCTCTGGCAGCCCGCGCCGCGGCTAATCAGCCAGCACGAACGTACCGACTCCGTCTGTCTGCCGCTGCTTCAGGTTGTTTATACCGAAGGCGGCTTCCGGCAAAACGACTGGTTCGCTCCCACGCCGGCGTTGAGCGAAAGCAGCTATCTGATTCGCCATACCCGTCACCTCTGTCTACAGGCGCGGGAAAAAATCCTTTTTCTTAGCCGGGAGATGCAGTTAGCGCAGCAGAATCAGCAGACTACCGACTGGCTCAGGCTGGCCCTGTCGCTGCAAAGCCTGCAGGGAGCATTGCCGCTGCTGGAGTGCCTGTTGAACAGCGGCAAGCCGCACCCGCTCGACCTCTGGCGCGCGCTCTGTCTGTTTACCGGCCAGACGGCAATCCTCAGCGACGAGAAAACCCTGCCGCTGCTGCCCAGGTTTGACTATCAAGACATGCTGCCCGGCTTCGCCACACTCTTTACCCACCTGAACACTCAGCTTGCCCGTATCCGCCGTCGCCTGCTGCGGCTGCACTTCAGCCACCAGGAGAACCACTTCGCGTTGATGTTACCGACGGGGATTAACGCCGGGGAACGGATAACCCTCGGCGTGCTGATGCCGCACAGCAGCACGCTGTCGGCGGAGTCCTGGCTCCGGCAAAGCCTGATTGCCAGCCAGCCGTTTCTGGCGATCCTGCGACGCCAGCGGATGCACGGCATGGGCATTACGCCACTGGCGGCAGAGAAGCGCGGAGAATGGGAAACCGACCCCGCCATCGCCCTGTTCTCGCTGACCCTCACCACGCAGTGGTTTGAAAAAGAGACGCCGCTGGTTATCGCGCCGCTACATGAAACCGACGTCATACCGGAACGGATTGTGCTTTACCGCCAGGAGGATCACGACGATGCCGATCGCGCCTGATATGCCCGCCTGTCGCCTGTTTGACGACGTATTTTCCCGCTGGCTGGCACAGTTTGAACACTGGAAAAGCACCACGCTTTCCCCGCCAGAACTGCACCGCGAGGCGTTTGACTACAGTTGCCAGACGGTGGCGGAATATGGCCGACGTTTGAACCTTGAGCTGGGCGCACCGTTCCATGCGCATATCGATGCCGCGGTTTATGCCCTGGTGGCGCTGATTGATGAAACCGTACTCTACAGCGACTGGCCCGCGCTGAGCTTCTGGCAGACGTGCCCGCTGGAATATCACCTGTGGCAGAGCCACAGCGCGGGCGATCGTTTTCCTCTGCGCGTGCAAACTCTGCTTGAAGCGCGCAACCCAGCCGAGCGCGATCTGGCCGCCCTCTACCTGCGCTGCCTGACGCTCGGCTTTGGCGTCAGACGCAGCGATTTTGATGCTCAGGCGCATCAGGAGACCTGCCGGCTACTCTGGCGCTTCGCCTTCCAACAGGACGCGGCGGCTGACGGGATCGCAGCACGGCTTGACGCCAACTCACTGGGTTCGCCGCTACAGCTCCCGCTCCGCCGACGCTTACCCGACAACTCGCGCCTGCACCTGATTGGCATCATCGTCCTGCTGGCGCTATTGCTGTTAAGCCAGCGGCTTTGGCTGAGCATTGAAGACGCCATTGGCGCCACTACGCTGCCGACCTTTTCGATCGGCCAGATCTGCGGAGGGGATAAACCATGACGCAGCCCTGGCTGACGCTGGTGATTATCGTACTGGTTTTACTGGCGCTGACCTGCTGGGTCGTCTGGTGGCAATGGGACTACCGTAATAACGCCTTTAACCGCGCGCAGAAGGAGATACAGCGAGCCTGTGGCGGGCAGGATCGCTATGACAGTACGCGTATTTTGATGCTGGGCGACGAAGAAATGAATCGCCTGCTCTGTCGCAGTTGGTCACTCACCGACGGGCTGGAGCACTGGTTTGGACAGTGGTGGTTTAATCCGCAGTGCAGCCTGCTCTGTGTGCCCCAGGCCCTGCAAAACCCCGGCAAGAAACATCTTATCCGCCAGAACGAATGGCAAAAAACCCTTGCAGCGTTGGTAAGAAGCCGCCCCCAGCGCCCGCTCGATGCGCTGATCGTCACTCTGCCGCTGGAGGCGCTGATCGGCGGCGATAACACCCGCGTTCAGTTGCTCAATAACTGCCAACAGATCCAACAGGTGTGCGGGCTAAGCCTGCCGATTTATCTGCTGATCGGCGGTCTTGAGAGCCTGGACGGCATGCAGGCGCTGCTGGAAATGCTGCCGGAGCAGGCGCGACGCAGTGCTATTGGCAGCCCCATTCCGGTGGCCCGGGAGGCTGTCTGGAAGCCGCAGTGGATCGACGATGCGCTGGACAACACCCGTCACGCCCTGCGTCAGGTAATTTGCGAACTCGGCGCCCTGAATGGGCAGATTCCCCCGTCGTTGTTTCGCCTGCCGGCGTCTTTTCTGCCCCTCGCCACGCCGCTGCATGATTATTTTGATTCGCTACTCAGCAACAATGCCCGTGACGAGCCGCCGTTGCTGCGCGGCATCTGGTTCGTTGCCCGCAGCATAACGGACGATAAGCCGCAGATGCAGTTTTGCCAGAACCTGCTGGACGGGAAAATCGCCGCCGAACGCGGACTGGCGATGCCGGTTCGCCGACTGCTGCGTCTGAACCTGCGACGGCAGTTTGTTACCCTCACCTGCTACAGTTGCCTGTGCGTGCTGTGGCTGGCCGTGATGACCTGGCGCTGGCAGTATCAGCACACCAACGCCCTGCTGCTGCACGATCGCCTGCAACTGCTCGCCAGCCAGACCGCAGAACCCGGCGCGCCCGGCGAGCGTACAGCCGCTTTTTACTGGCGCATTCTCAATGCCATTCCGCAGTGGCAGTTCAGCTCCGTTGTCTGGCCGGGTTCGCTGTTCAGCCGTACGGACGGCAAGCTGCGCGAGACCCTGCATAGCGCCACCCTGACCAGCCTGCTGCTGCCCGCCGCTAACGGCGTCTGTCAGCAAAACCTGAACGTCCTGCGCAACGAAGAGGACGCGCGGGAAGATCTGCTGCCGGACGAACGCTACCGGCAGATTGAGACGCTGCTGGGAGAAACAAAGCAGATGGAGACCCGCTATCTGCCGCTACTTCAGCTATTGCAGGTAAAACAGCCGACAGTCACGACGCTGGTGAACGTCTCGTCCTCCATCTGGGGGGTCACCGTTGACGTTGATTCTTTGCCCGCGCAAGACAGCCTGAATGCGTTGTTCGCCACTCTCAACATCGCCCGTCTGCATCTGCCGGACGCCAGCGAACTGACCCGGCGAAACAGCGAGCTGTTTTCTCGTGAAACGATGCGCTGGCTGGAACAGAACTACGGGGACACCAGTCTCGATGACAGCGAAGAACGGCTGGAGAAACTCCTGGCGCTGTTCAGTAACGATACGCGGATCACGCCACTGTTTGTCCGCTCGCTGGTGCGCCAGATTGGTCGTCTACAGGCAACGCTGGCGACCATCAACAACCTGAGCCGCGACGCGGCGCACTCCCCTGTCCGGCTTCCCCTTGATGAGCTACTGACCCAGGCGCGCGGTCTGCGGCTTATCGACAATCGCGTCATTCCGCAATTGCTACGCCATGAAGCGCTGCTACGCCAGCGCTTCATGGCGCAAGTGGATGATTCGCGGCTGCATTTCTCTTCGTTAACCGAACAGTCACCAGATGGCAATTTCAGCGTTTCGCCGGATATTCTCGCCCTGCAAAAAAGTCTGCGCGATCTGCTCAACCACCCTTTCTGGCAGCGTGGCGTGGACCTGACGCCGATAGCCAGCACGGGCTATCCTGGCGTACTTCAGTTGCAGCAGGCACAGCAGTTGTTCAGCGGTTACCAGCGCTATGTCCAGCAATTGCCTGACAGTCTGTGGCGGCCAAAGCTGGTCGCGCTGGCGCAGAACGCGGTGGAGAACGCCATGAACCTGGCGCTGTATGCGGACGCGCCAGATTCGGCGCAAGGAAGCGCTGTCAGCATTGCCGATGCGGACCGGGTAATCGACGCCTTTAGTCAACTCGCCCGACCACAGCGCGCCGCCCGGCTGCGCCAGCAAATCGCAGCGCAGGTCATGGCGCGGGTGAGCCAGCAGGGCGGCGCGCTGCTGCCAAACATGGCGCCTCCCGCGATTGCCTATGCCACGCCGGAGCAGGCGCAGGCCAGTGGCGAACGGATCGCCGCCTGGTCGACGGCCCAGGCGGAACAGATCTCCGCCACGCTCACCCGCTATCAACAGGACGTCACCTGGCTTGACGGACAGCGCCCATGGCTGTCGGCGGCGGAGAATCAGCAAATCGTCCGCTGGGTTAATTCCCTGAACGCCATGCAGCGTCTGCTACAGCAGGACCCGACCAGTCCCCCGGCGCAAATGACCACCCTCGCAACCGCGCTGCCGACCCTGACCGCGCAAAACTGCCAGAGCGAACTGGCGCAGTTCACCGCCTCCGGCGGCAATGATTTTTACAGCCAGTCGCTGACAGCGCTGGTCGGCGCCGCGCAGCAAAACTGCCGCCAGTTGCGCCAGCAGGCCAGCGTCAGCACGACGCAGAAGATCTTCAACCTGTATAACGTCTGGCTGGCGGGGCATTTCCCGTTTACCGCCGTGCCGCACGCGCCGGACGCAGATGTCGATCGGGTCCGCGAACTTACCGTACTGCTTGATACGCTGCCGCCGGAATCTCTGACCGGACAGCCGCCGCTGATCCAACAACTGGCAGCGGCAAAACCGCTACTGGCGGCTCTCGTCTCACCGAAGGGCGTTGCGGTACGCGTCCTCTGGCGCACCTCGCGCAATAACGAGTCCGGCGCAGATCAAATAGTCGACTGGCGGCTGAGCGGAAATCAACAGACCCTCAGCTACCCCGGCGGCGCACAGGTGGATCTGCACTGGCGCAGCGGCGACGCTCTGAGCGTAAGCCTGCGCTGGGCGAAAAACTCCGCATGGCGGCCATTGCCGGGCGCATCACAGCCAGGCATAACCGTTGTCGGCGATACGGGGCGCTGGCGCTGGCAAGGCGCGTGGTCGCTGTTGCGAATGATTGCACAACAGCGCGTCGGCGGCGCACTGGCCCAGCCGCTGCCGCTGCGCTTCACCCTTCCCGTGGGCGACGGTCAACTGCGCGCAACGACTACCGTGTATTTACAGGTGGCGTTACTGGATGCGGAAGGTAAAGCGCCGTTGCCCTGGGTAAGGCTCACCGAACAAGGATTATCAGGAGAGGATTAATGGAACATATTGAAGCACTGCTGGCCCCTGTCCGCGCCGACTGCCCCTGCGGCGAGTCGATACGCTACTCGCCAGAGTTTGACCAACTGGTCGCCGCCCGCCAGCAGGATGACGAGACGCTGCCTACCGGCGTCTGGCAAAGCACGCCCCGGCGCGCTGACTGGGAAGCGGTCGCCCGCATTGCCAGCGAACTGACCGTCACGGGCAGTAAAGATCTGGTGATCATGGGCTGGCTCGGCGAGGCGTGGCTGCGCCTGCGCGGGCTGCTTGCCCTGCCCGATGCGCTGGCGCTGCCCGTACTGGCGCTGGAGCGTTATCCGACAGAGTTGCATCCACAAATTCAAGCGGGTGATTACGACTATCGCGCCGCACCACTTAGCTGGCTGGCGCAGCGCTACGCGCTGCTGGTGGCTGACGCGCCGCTGTTTTTATCCGAGGATGAGAGCGTGTCGTTGACGAGGTGGCAGCAGGGCAACGTTGCCAGATTTCTCTCCCCCGAGAAGCAGGCGCCGATTGTGCAGGCGCTGGCGACAAGCCTGGAATGGCTGCAACGCCTGAACGCCGTCTGCCAGCACTGGCCAGAGGCTTCTGCCCCCTCGTTTACTAACCTGGAGCAAAAGATTAAAACCTGTCAACAGGCACTGGGCAGCGCACTGCCTGAACAGATACTGCCAGCCGCGCAACCAGCCGCACCGATGCTTGTCCATGGAGCGGCTTTCGGCAGCCGCGAAGAAGCCTATCAGATGCTCAGGCAGATCGCGGATTATTTGCAGAGCACCGAGCCGCACAGCCCGGTGCCCTACTTGTTGCAGCGCGCCTGTGTGTGGGGAAATACGCCGCTGCCGGAGTTGCTTAATGAACTGATCAGCGGCGATGAGGCCGCCCGCCGACTGTGGCGGCAACTGGGAGTCTTACCATGAGTTGTCCAGGAGTATGTAATGGCGCGACGCTGCAATGCTCGTTTGGCCTCGCGCCTTCCACGCTGTGCGTAGTGCCCATCAGCCGTACTCTGGTAAACAGCGTGCCAATGGCGAATATCATGGACAACAAATCGTTCGTGAACATTTTGCCGTTCGGGATGTGCAGCAGTATGGCTAACCCGACCGTGGCCGCCGCGACCGCCGCGGCAATCGGGGTGCTGACGCCGATGCCCTGCATTCCCGTAACCATAGCTCCCTGGATGCCCGGTTCGCCGACAATACTGGTGGGCGGCATGCCCGCCCTGACCGCGCAGTCGAAGCTGATGTGCAACTGGGGCGGCGTGATTCAGATTGTGTTTCCGGGACAGGTGACGACCATCGTGACGTAATTCTCCTGTTCACCTGGCGGGATAATCCCGGTTAATCCACGCGTGCTCGTCTTCCCAGGTGAACATCCATTTGCGCACCGGCCCGGCCATCACGTTGAGGTAATAGCTGTCATACCCGGCCATCGTCGCCACCGGATGGTAGCCCTTCGGCACCATCACCACATCGCGGTTGTAGACCGCCATGCACTCGTCCAGCGTTTTGTCGTCGGTGTAAACCCGCTGCATGCAGAACCCCTGATCCGGGTTGAGGCGATGGTAGTAGGTCTCCTCCAGGTAGGTCTCCTGCGGCGGGTTATCCGTATCGTGCTTATGGCTCGGGTACGAGCTGGTGCAGCCCTCACTGGTCCACACCTCCACCACCAGCAGGCTGTCGGCGGGCTTGTCTTCCGGCAGAATGTTGTGCACGTAGCGCTGATTATGCCCCTTGCCGCGCGCCTCACCGTCGATATCCTGCGGGGCAATCAGCCGCGTCGGATAAGCGCCTTTGCCGGGAGCGGCGCAGACCGCCAGCTCCAGCCTCGTCAGCGCCTTCACCTGCACCGTATCCTGCGGGGTGACGTAAACCGCCCACGGCTTGATGCGCTCGAACGGGCTCATCCGCTCGCCAATGTCGTTAAACTGCGCGGAAGGCGTGCTGACGGAGGCGCGCCCGGCCACCAGCACCAGACAGCGCTCTTCGCTGACCGCGGGCAGCGTCAGCTCCTGCCCCTCCTGGAGTTCATAGGCCTCAAAGCCAACATATTCCCAGCCGGCGCGTTCCGGCGTGACGGACTGGGTGCGCCCCTCACCGTTCGGCTGTTGCCAGCGTGATAGCAGACGTGACATGTCACCTCCTCAGATAAGCCCGGCGTCGCGCGCCAGGCGGCTCAGGTTGTTATACCCCAGACGGGCGTAGGTCAGCGGATGGGCAATCGCCGGATCCTGCTCGGCCTCCACCACCAGCCAGCCGTGATAGTCCTGCGCCTTCAGCAGCCGCATAATCGGCGGGTAATCCACGCAGCCGTCCCCCGGCACGGTAAACACGCCGCTCAGCACCGCGTCGAGGAAGCTGGTTTTGCGGTTTCTCACGTCCGCCAGCACGTCGGCGCGCACGTCTTTGCAGTGGACGTGGTTGATGCGCGTCGCCCAGCGCTGCGCCACCGCCAGCGGATCGGCCCCGGCAAAGGTCAGATGCCCGGTATCCAGCAGCAGTCCCACCTCTTCGCCGGTATGGGTCATCAGGTTGTCCACGTCGTCGGCAGACTCAATCACCGTGCCCATATGGTGATGGTAGGCAATCTGCACCCCCTGCCGCTGCGTATAGCGCGCAAACTCGGTGAGCTTCTCGCCATACTCCTTCCAGCGATCCTGCGGGAAGCGCGGGCGCAGGTGCACCGGAGTCTGCTGCTCGCCGTGAATGCAGCCGCTCACCTCCGCAAACACCAGCACCTTCGCCCCCAGCTCGCGCAGCAGCGTCAGGTGCGACTGCACGGCGGCGATCTCCTCCTCCACGCTGCGCTCCAGCAGGCGGCCGGAGTACCAGCCGGAAACCAGCAGCAGGTCGTGGCGCTGCAGAATGGGGCCAAGCAGGCGCGCTTCGCGCGGGAATTTGTTGCCCAGTTCGAAACCGGCAAAACCGGCCTCTTTGCCTTCGCTCAGACAGGTCTCCAGCGGCGTCTCCGCGCCGAGCGAAGGCAGATCGTCGTTCGTCCACGTCAGCGGGTTGATGCCCAGTTGTACACTCATTGTCGTCTCCATTATGCGTGCCCGCGCTCGCGCCACCAGGCGATAAGCTGCAGGTAATTGTCCCGAATGCGCGACACCAGCTGCGCATCGTCGATATCGTGCTTCAGCCATGCGCGGGAAGCGTCGCCGAACAGCGTGCGCCCCACGGCAAACCCCTTCACCAGATCGTGCCCCGCCGCGGCGTTAAACCCGGCGCGTAGCTGTTCGGCCGGCGCGTCCAGCCCGAGGATCACCACTCCGCGGCAGTGCGGATCCCTGCGTTCGATAATTTCGCCGAGCGACGCCCAGCCGTCGGCTGAGAGCGGCGGCAGCTTCCACCAGTCCGGGTAAATGCCCAGGTTGTAGAAGCGGGAGATGGCGCGCAGGTAAAGTTCATCGCTGCGCGGCATGGTCGCGGGCAGGATCACCTCCAGCAGCAGCTCATGCCCGGACCGGCAGCAGGCGCGGTAGACTTCGGCAATTTTCTGCTCCTGCTCCAGGCGCAGGCCGTGGGCATCTTCCGGATGGAAAAAGACCAGGCACTTCACCACGTGCTCCTGCGGCCAGCTGATGAGCTGGGTGCCGATATTGCCGTGCTCCATTTCCAGCGGCCGCGAGCCCGGCAGCTCAATGGGCCGCCCGATCCACCACCCTTCCCCGGTGATCGCGTTCAGCGCGTCCTGACCAAAGGTGCCGTCGCACAGCAGACCGGCTTTGCCCTCCAGCCCGGCGCGGCTCGCCGCCTCGCGGCTGGCCTGCAGGATCAGCTGCTTCAGGGCCGGAATGCGCCCAAGCGACGCGCCGCACTGTATAGCCATATCCTCAAGCTGGCTGCGGTGATCGAACGCCATCACGCACAGCTCGGGCCATTCACGACGGCGGGTGGTGACGCGATGAAGATGGTTCAGGCGCGGATCGAGATCCGGACGCGGCACATTCGCGGCGCGGGAGAGATAATCGTCCAGCTCGATTTTGCTCGGCATCGCCGGGGCGCAGCCGTGGCGCGAGACCACCAGCGCGCCGCAGGCGTTGGCGTAGCGGCACGCCTGCTCCCAGCCCTCGTCGTTCAGGTAGCCGCGCAGCAGGCCGGACATAAACGCGTCCCCCGCGCCGAGAACGTTCAGCACCTCCACGCGCACGCCGGTCACCGTCAGGCCGTCGTCCAGCCGGGGCGGAATGGCGTCGGTATAGACCGAACAGCCGAGCGCGCCGCGCTTGCAGACCAGCGTGGCCTGACTCACGTCGCGCACCCTTTCCAGCGCCTGTAAGGTATCCGTGCTGCCGCCCGCAATGTGGAACTCCTCCTCGGTGCCGACAATGACGTCGAAGAGGTGCAGCACCTCCTGCAGCTCGCGGGTGACCCGATCGGCGGGAATAAAGCGCGTTTCGCCGTCGCCCAGGGAGGTCAGCCCCCACAGCACCGGGCGGTAATCGATGTCCAGCACCGTGCGCACGCCGTGACGGCGGGCATAGCCCAGCGCCGTCAGCACCGCCTCGCGGGTCTGGGGGTTAGAAAGGTGAGTCCCGGTGATGGCAAGACACCGTGCGGAGGCGATGTAGCTTTCGTCCACATCGCTGGCGGTAATCGCCATATCCGCGCAGTTATCGCGGTAAAAAATCAGAGGAAAGGTGTCCCGGTCTTTAATGCCGAGCAGCACCAGCGCCGTGAGGCGTTCTTTATCGGTAATCAGATGGCTGGTGTCGCAGCCCACCTGGCTTAACTCTTCGCGCAGGAAGCGGCCCATATGTTCATCGCCCACGCGCGCCAGCATTGAGGAGCGCAGACCCTGGCGCGCGGTGCCGTACGCCACGTTGCCGGACGATCCGCCGAGATATTTGGCGAAGCTCGAGACATCCTCCAGGCGGGCGCCAATCTGCTGGCTGTAGAGGTCTACCGCCACGCGGCCCATGCATATCACATCAAACTGCTTTTCCACGTTGATACCTCTTCAAACAATGTCGTTCACGTTCAGCCAGCGGCCCTGCTGGTGCGAGAGTGCGATGGCGTCCAGCACGCGCGACACCTTCCAGCCCTCTTCGAAGTCCGGCCACATCGGGGCGTCGGCGGCAATGCCGTCCACCAGGTCGCGCACCTCCACCGTTTTTTGATCGTTAAAGCCGATCCCGTGGCCCGCGCCCATGCAGAACGCGGCGTAGTCCGGGTGCGCCGGGCCGACCAGCAGCGTGCGGAACCCCTGGCGGTTGACCGGATCGTCATGCAGATAGAGCTTCAGCTCGGCCATGCGCTCCTGGGTAAAGCTGATGGCGCCTTTCGTCCCGGTGATGACGTACGACAACCCCATCTTGCGGCCACAGGCGACGCGGGAGGTTTCAATCACACCCTGCGCCCCGCCCGCGAAACGTACCATCGCGTGGGCCTGGTCCTCGTTTTCGACGGCAATCATGTCCGACGATCCGGCCTTCGCCGGGCGTTCCGGGACCACAATCTTCAGGTCGCCGCAGACCTGCTCAATCTCGCCCACCAGGTACTGGGCCATATTGACGATGTGCGCCGCGAGGTCGCCCAGCGCTCCCAGCCCGGCGGTCTCCCTGAAGCAGTGCCAGTGAATGGGCGACAGCGGGTCGGCCATATAGTCTTCGTTGTGGGTGCCGTAGAAGTGGATCACCTCGCCAATCTCGCCGCGGGCGATAATCTCCTTCGCCAGCTGCGCCGTCGGGTTTTTCATGTAGTTGAACCCCACCAGGGTTTTCACCCCTGCCCGCCTGGCGGCGTCGACCATCTCGCGCGCGTCGTGGGCGTTCAGCGCCAGCGGCTTTTCCGAGTAGACGTGCTTGCCGTGGCGGATCGCTTCCAGCGCCATCTCTTTATGCAGATGGTTGGGCGAGCAAATATCCACCACGTCAATAGCCGGGTCGGCCACCAGCGCCCGCCAGTCTCCCGTTGAACGGTTGAAGCCAAACGCCCGGGCGCGCTCTGCCGCCAGCGCCGGGTTTACCTCGGCCACCATCTCGCGCACCAGCCTGCCGCGCAGGTTGAACACCGTCGGGGCCTGGGCATAGGCGATGGCGTGCGCCTTGCCGATATACCCGGTGCCGATTAATCCAATACGAACCTCTTTCATCACGATCCTCACAGTGCGCCGCGACGGCTCTTGGCGTAGGTGTCGAACGCCACCGCCAGAACGATAATTAATCCGGTGATAATCTGCTGGTAGTAGGCCGAGACGTTCATCAGCACCAGGCCGTTAATCAGAATACCCATGATGATGGAGCCGATAATGGTGCCGCCGATGCGCCCGTAGCCGCCCATCAGCGAGGTGCCGCCAATCACCACCGAGGCGATGACGCGCAGCTCAAAGGAGATCCCGGCCACCGCCTCGGCGCTCCCCAGACGCGCGCTGAGGATGAAGCCCGCCAGCCCCGCCAGGCAACCAATCAGCACGTAGACGCTGACCAGCACGCGCTTCACGTTGACACCCGCCAGGCGCGCCGCCTCCGGGTTGCCGCCGATGGCGTAGACGAAGCGGCCCCAGCGGGTTTTGTGCAGCGCCAGATAGCCGCCAACGGCGACGATGGCGAAGATCCAGATCGGAATGGAGATGCCGAGCAGCTCCCCGCGCCCCCACCAGCGGTAGCCCTGATCGAAACCGGCGATCGGCGCGCCGTCGTTAATCACCAGGGTCAGGCCGCGCCAGATGGTCATCCCCCCGAGAGTGACGATGAACGGCGGCAGGCGCAGGCGGGTGACGCCCAGACCGTGCAGAAAGCCAATCGCCGTGCCCATCGCCAGGCAAATCCCCAGCCCAATCAGCCAGCTCATGCCGCCCCAGGCGTTCGGGTCGACGGTGGTAAAGTTGTCGCCCTTGATCACGTACGCTGCGGTCATGGCGCACACCGCCAGAATGGAGCCGACGGAGAGGTCGATCCCGGCGGTCAGAATGACGAAGGTCATCCCCACCGCCATGATCCCGTAGATGGAGACCTCAGTCAGGATGTTGAAAATATTGCGTTCAGAGAAAAAGTTGCTGTTCTGCGACTGGAAGAAGATCAGCAGCAGGATCATGAAAATCAGTACCCCGAAGCGCTCGAAGAAGGCGATGGGATCGATGCGTCCGGCGCGTTTGACCGGGGCCTGCGTTTTAGAAATCATCTGCGTCATGAGAAACTCCGTTATGCCGCGTTCAGGGCGTTGTGGTTGATGGCCATCATCGTCATCAGCCGTTCTTCGTTAGCGTCGTCGCCGTGGATCTCGCCGGTCACCCGGCCTTCGCTGAGGGTGATGATCCGGTCGGACACCGCCATCACTTCAGGCAGATCGGAGGAGATCACGATCACCGCCACGCCCTTTTTCGCCATGTCAAACAGCACCTGGTGCACTTCCGATTTGGTCCCCACGTCGATGCCGCGCGTCGGCTCGTCGACGATCAGCACCCGAGGGTTGAGCGCCATGCAGCGCGCGAGGATCACTTTTTGCTGGTTACCGCCGGAGAGCTTGCGCACCTCCTGCTCGCTGTTGACCATTTTGATCTGCAGCGCCTGGCGGTAGGACTCAATCAGGTCGTCCTCTTTGCGGGTGTTCACGAACCAGCGCCACTGCAGCAGAGACGAAAGGCAGGAGAGCGACAGGTTGTCGCGAATCGACAGCCCCAGCACCGCCCCCTCTTTTTTGCGATCTTCAGGAACCAGCGCCACGCCCTGGTCGAGGGCATACAGCGGATCGCGCGGCTGGTACGGCACGCCGTCCAGCTCAAAGCTGCCCGAGGTAAACGCGTCCGCGCCAAACAGGCAGCGCGCCACTTCGGTGCGTCCCGCGCCCACCAGCCCGGCAATGCCTAACACTTCCCCGGCGTGGACGTGGAAGCTGATGTCGTGCAGGGCGATGCCGTGCGGATCCAGCGGCGGCTTTTCGCGGCTCAGCCCCTTCACCGCCAGGCGGACAGGTTTATCTTCATGGTGGGTTTCGCTGGCGGGACGACGGTTAAACGCCACGTCGCGCCCGACCATCAGGCGAATCAGTTGTTCGACGGTGGTCTCCGCCACCGCGCCGGTACCGGTGAAACGACCGTCCTGAAACACGGTGAAGCGATCGCAAAGTTGAAACACTTCGTGCAGACGGTGGGTAACGTAAATAATGCTGACCCCACGCCCCTTTAGTTCCCGCACCACGCGGTGCAAACTTTCCACTTCGCTGTCGCTCAGCGCGGCGGACGGTTCGTCCATAACGATCAGCTTCGCGTTCAGGGTTAACGCGCGGGCGATCTCCACCATCTGCTGCTGCGCGACGCTCAGGCGGGCGACGGGCGTGGTCGGGGCGACGTTCAGCTGCAGGTAATCGAGGATGACCTGCGCCTCCTGATTCACCGCCTTTTCGTCGACGATCAGGTTACGCCTGCGCGGCTCGCGCCCGAGAAACATGTTCTCCGCGACGGTCATGTTGGGCAGCAGGTTGAACTCCTGATAGATGGTGATAATCCCCTTGTTCTGCCGCTCCACCGGGGAATCGTCCAGCGGCAGCGCTTCGCCGTTAAACCAGATCTCCCCGCGCGTTTGCGGCTGCGCCCCCGCGAGCGCCTTCAGCAGCGTGGATTTTCCCGCCCCGTTTTCCCCCAGCAGGGCGTGTATTTCTCCGCTGCCGACGGTCAGTTGTGCGCTGCTTAAGGCCCAGACGCCGGAAAAGCTTTTCGCCAGGTCGGTCACTTTCAGTAAGGGTTGCGACATCGGTCTGCTCCTCCTTCAGAGTGCGCCGCCGCTCGCGCGGCGGATGCGGATAGATCAGTTACCGGCCTCGCCGATGCGCTCAGCCTGCTGCAGGTTCTCTTTGGTGATCAGCGTCGGCGGGTAGTCAGCCCCGGTGATGGCGGTTTTGTCGCGCACGTTGGCCACCAGCTGGCTCATCGCCGTTTTGACCGCAAAGCCCGGACGCTGATCCGCCGTCACCGCCAGCCAGCCCTCGCGCACGCGGGCCAGCGCTTCCGGTACCGCATCAAAGCCGGTCACCAGTATTTCGCCCGGCTTCACGCCCTGGCTTTGCAGGGCTTCAATCGCCCCCAGCGCCATATCGTCGTTGGCGGAGAGGATCACCTGCGGGCGTTTCGGCAGAGATGGCAGGACGCTTTCAACGATGCGCATCCCTTCTGAACGCATCCAGTTGCCGGTCTGATCGGCGACGATCTTGTATTTATCGCCACCCGCCTTCAGGCTGTCGCGGATCCCTTTGGTGCGTTCAATATTGGAGGAGGAGCCGGGCTGACCGGTGAGCAGTATGATCTCCGCACCGTTGGGGAACTTGCTTTTCACGAAGTTGCCAATCGCCTGGCCGCCTTTGTAATTGTTGGCGCCAAAGTGCGGCACTTTCTTCTGACTGTCGACGGAGCGGTCAAGGGTGACGACCGGGAGCTTCGCCTCCTGAATTTCATCCACCGCGCTGGAGACCGCGTTCACGTCGTTCGGGGAGACGATAAAGCCCCGCGCCCCGCGGGTGATGGCGTTTTCCAGGTCAGCCACCTGTTTCGGCGAGCTGCCCTGCCCGTCCAGCACCTGAAGCTGCACGCCCATCTCTTTTGCGGCCTTCACCGCCGTGCGCTGCATGTGAACTTCAAACGGCATGGCCAGGTTTGGCGTACTGAAAACAATTTGCTCGTTTTCGGCGAGGGCGGCCCCGGACGTTACGGCGATGAGGGCGGCTACGATCAGTTTTTTCATTATTATGTCTCTCTGTGTAGGGTGGGTGTGTTTAGAGGACGATCTCGCGC
This sequence comes from Citrobacter sp. 50677481, assembly GCF_001463265.1. NCBI lineage: Bacteria > Pseudomonadati > Pseudomonadota > Gammaproteobacteria > Enterobacterales > Enterobacteriaceae > Citrobacter > Citrobacter sp. 50677481. The sequence continues at coordinate 43,343 of NZ_LNHZ01000002.1, read as the reverse complement.
TGGCTGCGCAGTGATTCCAGCGCTTTATCCGCGAGGTACAGCGCTCGTTCGCCGTCATCGCCGCTACAATCCGGCACCGCTTCGCCGCGCAGGACCGCAACAAAGTGTTCCCATTCCGCGGCGTAAGCGGATTTGTAGCGCTGGAGGAAGAAGTGTTCCGGCAGCGCGCTGGTGCAGCCCTGTTTTCCGTAGTGCTGCACCTGGTTTTCAAGAATATTGCCCGCGCAGAGCAGCCCTTCGGAACCGTGCAGCTCCAGACGCTGGTCGTAGCCGTACGAGGAGCGGCGGCTGTTGACGATGGTCGCCATCGCGCCGGAGGCGTATTTCAGAACGATAAACGCGGTATCGATATCCCCCGCCTCGCCAATCGCCGGATCCACCAGGTTGCTGCCCTGCGCATACACCGACACCGGCTCTTCGCCCATGATGAAGCGCGCCATGTCAAAGTCGTGGATGGTCATGTCGCGGAACATGCCGCCGGAGACGCGCACGTACTCCGCAGGCGGCGGAGACGGATCGCGGGAAATAATCAGCAGCGATTCCGGGTTGCCGATGCGCCCGGCCTGCGCCTCGGTTTTCACGCGGCGGAACTGCGGGTCGAAGCGGCGATTAAAGCCGATGAACAGCGGCACGTCGTACTCTTTGACCACTTTCAGGCAGTCGCGCACGCGGGCGAGGTCGAGGTGTACCGGCTTTTCGCAGAAGATGGCCTTGCCGTGGCGGGCGGCCAGTTCAATCAGATCCGCGTGGGTATCCGTTGCCGAAGCAATCAGTACGGCATGAACGTCAGGGTCGGTCATCGCCTCCTCCAGGCTCTGCTGGCGGGCCTGATACTGCGTGGCGAGACGGGTGGCAAATGCCTGATTCGGGTCGACCACCGACCACAGCGTGGTCGCACTGTGGCTGGCGATGTTAGCTGCATGTACCTGGCCGATTCGGCCAGCGCCCAGTAAAGCAATGTTAAACATAACGGCTCCCGGTATTGGTGAATGCAATGAACTAACGACCCTTTAAATAAAACATTTATTTCATTTTTATAAATAGTGAAAATTATGTTTTTGAGTGCGAGTTAACAGTTTTGAGATGAACGAGATAATTTTTGTTATCAATCTCACAACATGAGCGGCGATATACGGAAAGAACATCGCCCTCTCCCGGATGGGGAGGGCGCGGAAAACACAGGAAGAGAAAATGAAATGAAAATTTCGTTACGGCGGGAAAACTAATACTGACGCGCTTTTTTTACCTGCGCTTGCGTCAACGCGGCGGCTTCGCGCACCGCGGGCGAGTCTGCCACCTGCGCATCGCCGGTTCGCCACCACGAGGCGTAATCGTGGGTCATGGTCTTCGGCAGCACCTTAATATCCAGCAGCGTCGGGCCAGGATGGGCGCGGGACGCCGCCAGCGCCGCCAGCAGGCCTGGTTCATCGTGTACCCGCCACGCGCGGCAGCCGTAACTTTCCGCGTTTTGCGCGAAATCGACCTTCACCAGCGGTCCGTCAAGTTGCCCGGTTTCCGGGTTGCGTCGGCGATTTTCGGTGCCAAAGCTTCCCATACCGTGCCCCATTTGCAGGTTGTTAATGCAGCCGAAGCTGGCGTTATCAAACAGCAGAACGGTGACCTTAATCCCCTCCTGCACCGCGGTTTGCAGCTCGGAGTGCAGCATCATGTAGGAGCCATCCCCCACCATGGCGTATACCGGCTGTTCGGGTCTCGCAATCTTCGCGCCAATCGCGGCCGCTATCTCGTAGCCCATGCAGGAGTAGCCGTACTCCAGATGATAGGTGTCGGGCGTTTTAACCTGCCAGAGGCGCTGCAAATCTCCCGGCAGCGATCCGGCTGCCCCCACCACGATGGCGTTGTCTTCAACATGCTGATTAATCAGCCCCAGCACCCGCGTCTGGGTCAGGCGGGTGTTGAGCGCCTCGCCGTATTCCGCCAGCTGCGCGTCCAGGTGTCCCGCCACCTCGGGCGCATCTGCCGGATGCCACTGGCGATCCCACAGGCGGTGACACTCGTTGCGCCAGGCGGCTTTCGCCTGAGCAATCTCCTCTCCCCAGCCGCTGCGGTAATCCTTCAGCGCATGGGTCAGGGCCTGCAGCCCGGTCCGGGCATCGGCAATCAACGCGGTGGCGTCGAGCTTCAGGGCGTCAAATTCGGCTACGTTCAACAGCAGAAACTCGACGTCCGGATGGGCAAACAGTGCCTTGGAGCCGGTGGTAAAGTCGGTCAGGCGCGTGCCGACGCCAATTACCAGGTCGGCCTGTGGCGCAAGCTGGTTGGCCGCCAGCCCGCCGGTGACGCCAACCCCGCCCAGATTAAGCGAGTGGTCACTGACCAGCGACCCCTTTCCGGCCTGGGTTTCAGCGAACGGCAGATGCAGCGTCTCGACAAATTCGCGCAACGCCTCATGCGCGCCGGAATAACGTACCCCGCCGCCGCATACCACCAGCGGGCGACGCTTACGGGCAATCAGCGCCCGCGCGTGTTCAAGCCGCTGGGGGTCGGGCGATCGACGTTCAATGTGATGCACGCGACGGGCAAAAAAGCTCATCGGATAATCCCAGACCTCGCCCTGTACATCCTGTGGCAAACAAATGGTCACCGCGCCCGTATCCGCGGGGTCAGTGAGTGCTCGCATCGCGTTGAGCATGGCGCTCATCAGTTGCTCCGGTCGGTTGATGCGGTCCCAGTAGCGGGAGACCGGACGGAAACAGTCGTTGGTGCTGATGCTGAGATCGTGATACTGCTCAATTTGTTGCAAAACCGGGTCCGGCTGGCGGCTGGCGTAGATATCTCCCGGCAGCAGCAGCAGCGGGATGCGGTTCGCGGTGGCAGTAGCTGCAGCGGTTACCATATTGGCGGCGCCCGGCCCGACGGAGGAAGTGACGGCGAAAATACGCTGACGGCGATGCTGTTTGGCGAACCCCGTCGCCATATGGGCGATGCCCTGCTCGTTGCAGCCCTGCATTACCTGCAGATGGCCCGGATCCTGCTCCAGCGCCTGGCCGATACCCAGCACGTTGCCATGACCAAAAATGGTCGCCACGCCCTCCACGAAGGGCGTTTCGTTGCCGTCAACGCTGACGTACTGTTGATTAAGGAACCGGACCAGCGCCTGGGCCATGGTCATACGTTCGGTTTGCATAACACCTCCTGTCAGCCCAACGTCGGCATAGAGAATGCCGCGCCGCTGTCCTGCTGCATTTCCGGCCAGCGCGCGGTAATGGTTTTCATGCGGGTGTAGAAACGCACGCCGTCGTTGCCGTGGACGTTGAGCGCGCCAAAAATCGAGCGCTTCCAGCCGCCGAAGCTGTGGAACGCCATCGGCACCGGGATCGGCACGTTGACGCCCACCATACCCGCCTGCACCTCTTCGCAGAAGCGGCGCGCGCAGCCGCCGTCGCGGGTGAAAATGGCGGAGCCATTACCATATTCATGGCGGTTAATCAGGTCCACCGCGCTGGCGTAATCTGCTACGCGCACCACAGAAAGCACCGGACCGAAAATTTCTTCTTTATAGATGGTCATCTCCGGGGTGACGTTATCGAACAGCGTCGGCCCGACGAAGTAGCCCTGCTCGTGGCCCTGCACGCTAAAGCCGCGACCGTCCACGCGCAGTTTCGCCCCCTGCGCTTCCCCGCTGTCGATGTAGCCCAGCACCTTGCTGCGGTGCGCGGCGGAGATGAGCGGCCCCATTTCGTTTTCCGGCGTCTGGTCCAGACCCGGCCCAACGCGCAGTGCGGCAATCTGTTTTTCCAGCCGGGCGCAAAGGTCATCAGCGGTTTTATCGCCCACCGCCAGCACCACCGAGAGCGCCATGCAGCGCTCGCCCGCCGCGCCGTAGGCCGCGCCCATGATGGCGTTGGTCGCCATCTCCATATCCGCATCCGGCATCAAAATGCAGTGGTTTTTCGCACCGCCCAGCGCCTGACAGCGTTTACCGTGGGCGGAGGCGGTCTGGTAAATGTATTCCGCAATCGGCGTGGAGCCGACAAAGCTCACTGCCTGCACGCGCGGGTCGGTCAACAGTACGTCAACCGCCTCTTTGTCGCCCTGTACCACGTTAAACACGCCGTCCGGCAGGCCGGCCTCTTTCAGCAGTTGCGCCAGCGCGAGCGCCAGGGAGGGAGCTTTTTCCGACGGTTTCAGCACAAAGGTGTTGCCGGTCGCCAGCGCAATCGGGAACATCCACATCGGCACCATCGCCGGGAAGTTAAACGGGGTGATGCCGACGCAGACCCCGAGCGGTTGCATCAGCGAATGGCTGTCGACGCCGGTCCCCACATTGGCGGAATGCTCACCCTTTTGCAGATGCGGGATGCCGCAGGCGAATTCCACCACTTCCAGGCCGCGGGTTAGCTCGCCCACCGCGTCGGAGAAAACCTTGCCGTGCTCTTCGCTGATGATGCGGGCCAGCGTTTCCATGTGCTCTTCGAGCAGCGCCTTGAAACGGAACATCACCCGCGCACGCTTAAGCGGAGCCTGACGTGCCCACGCGGGAAAGGCCTGCTGCGCGGCGGCAACCGCCTGCTCAGCCTCCTGCGCCGTACTCATCACCACCTGGCGGATCTGCTCGCCGGTGGCCGGGTTGAAGATCGCCTGAACGCGCTGGCCTGAACCGGTGACACATTCGCCGTGAATAAAATTCGCTACCGTCTCCATCCTTAACCTCTCGCTGTGGGTTCGTGATTGTTACCTGAACGCTCTTTATGAAATCACTATATATGAAATAAATATTCCATTTTAAGTTGAAATAAAACAAATAGTGATTATTGTGATCAAGGATGGATTTTTATGTTAACAGCCGCGATACGCAGGATAAGCCGATCTTTCGAGGATTTCAGAGAGGGAAAAGCGTGAATCTTCTGTTTCATTTTTGCCGCGAATCGGACGTCCGACATTTAAAAGAAGCGCTTTACGTTTAGAATCAGAAAACTAACCCAGGGGGATAAATGAGTACCGCAACCAACCTGAACGAACTGCAACAGCAAATCCGCGATCGCTACGACAGCCTGAGCAAAAGGTTGCAGCAGGTGTCCCGCTATGTGCTGGATAACACTAATAGCGTGGCCTTTGATACGGTCGCTGTCATTGCCGAGCGCGCCGGGGTGCCGCCCTCCACGCTCATCCGCTTCGCCAACGCCTTTGACTTCACCGGTTTCAATGAAATGAAACAACTGTTTCGCATGAATCTGGTTGAAGAGACCGCCAGCTACAGCGACCGCGCCCGCCTGTTTCGTGAAATGGAAAGCGAAGCGGTGCCGGAAACGCCGCTGGATATTTTGCAGGAATTCGCCCGCTCAAATGCGCAGGCGCTACAGCAGCTTGCCGCCCGTGCCGAACCGGCAATGCTGGAACAAGCGGTGCAACTGCTGGCGGAAGCCGACACTATCTATGTCGCCGGTTTACGTCGCTCGTTCAGCGTTGCCGCTTACCTCACCTACGCCCTGAGCCATCTGGCCTGCCGTCCCATACTGCTCGACGGGATGGGCGGGATGCTGCGCGAACAGATCAACCGTATTAGCTCACGCGATATCGTGGTTTCCGTCAGTTTCTCGCCCTATGCGGAAGAGACGGTGATGGTGAGCGAAACCGCGGCGAAGGCCGGCGCGCGTCAGATTGTCATCACCGACAGCCAGATAAGTCCACTGGCCACGTTCAGTGAACTCTGTTTTGTGGTGAAAGAGGCGCAGGTTGACGCGTTTCGCTCCCAGTCCGCAACGCTGTGTCTGGTACAGTCGCTGGTCGTGGCGCTGGCTTACCGGTTGGGCGACAAGGGAAGCGCCTAACCGTAAACCGGTAAAAAACGCGTTCTTCGCACGCACGTTAGCGCGGTTCCATCGACAAGGCGCTGGCGCTGGCAGGGTCGAAAAGGGAAAGGCTTTCTATCTGATCCAGCATAATCACCTTGCGGAAGTCCATTGCGCTTCTGGGCTCTGAATCCAGCGTAATGTCATGCTCGGCGTACCATTTGCTGTAGTTGTGCTCAATGCACAGGTTCATTTTTTCCCCGTCACGATAGCCGCTCAGCATTGGGATCAGCACGATGTTGGCTGTTTTTTCATATTCCAGCGTGGCGGTATGGATCATGCCGATATAAATTCGCCGCGATTTGAGCGTCACCAGCGCCAGTTCCCCTTGTTCCATACACTGATACAGCAGCTGTTCGATACCGCTCGAGCGCGCCAGACGCTTATACAGCGTTTTCCGGTCTTCACCATCCAGCCTGGCGCTGCCCGCCCAGTTAGAACGATAAAGGCAAAACAGGATGGCAAAGGCCAGCATCACCACTACCGGCGCCTGGATGCCGAGAAAGCTCCAGTTCATAAATTCAATTTGCCAGTCGGCATATTTCTGCGAGGTGATCTGAAAGGTATTGTCAGCGGCGGAGAGCGCCAATAACAGCAGCCAGAGCAGCCCGGTAGCAAGGACGCCCTGCAACACAAAAATGCAGCCATACAGCGCCACCAGAAAATAGACATCCCAGCCAAACGATCGTTTGATCTTAAAACGTGTGGACAGATCGCGACTGGTGTACCAGTATCCGCACACCATCAGCACCATGAATATCGCCGTTCCCATGTCATGCCCTCTTCAGCGCGTTAACATGACGCTGGAAATCGTGTTGCACTTCTCTGCTTTTAAAATTAACCGAGGCATTACCGTCCTGGTCGATAATAATGCGGTCGCCATCCTCCACCGCTTCGATTATTTCCTGATGGCTCATCACCTGTAACAGCGACTCCGGGCTGGAAAAAATGGACATAAACAGGCGTTTCATTACGCAACCTCCTCATAAACAAAAAGGATAAGTCTGGTCGGCATTCGCAGCGGCTGCCTTAAGGTTATGCTGAAAAGCCCTGGTTACGTCATGCGATTAGTACAACGCGGCGCGGCCAGCGCGTGCCGTTGCGTGCGCGCTGGGTTAATTCACCCGCTATACCGCTTAATAATTTCGTTGCGCAATCATTAAGAAAATATTAGTAAAGTCCGAACACATACTTTCAGAATAATCAGCTTGCTTTTAAGAATTTTATACGTATATTACGATTCGCTAACATTATCCGTACAAAGAATGATCCTGCTGGAGTCCATTACAGCGGCACGTTCGCCCGTCATGTAGCCAGCGCCGTTAATGATTTTAAGGAAAAAACATGTATGTTCTTGCATTGATCTTCGCGCTCGCAGGCGGAGAGTCAAAGAGTGAAGTGATTGGCGCATACAGTACCCTCGCGCAATGCGAGGCGGCATCCGAGACAAAATCGTCCCCCACCCAATGCTTCTTTCTTGACCCGGAAAAAGGGTTAGTGGATGTGAAACAGAGCGATCGTTCAGCAACGCAAAAATAAAGCGAATTGTAATAATCGTGATATCAATAAATATCCTCTTAGCGTCAACGCGATTATTTTATTTTGTGAATGGATGCATTTAGCGTTCAGAAAACATTATTTTCATTTACAGTTTTTTCTTAAAGCCAGCGCTTCGTTGACCTGCCATGCTTAATCACGCATTTAACTGATAACGTTAAGCGAGGATATTATGAAAAAAACAACGATCGCCTTATCTGCTCTTCTGTTGGCTTCCCCAGTTTTTGCCGCGACCACACACGCCACCGATAATGACGTAGCCGCCGCGCACGAAAATGCCAATACCGCCAAAGAGAAACTGCATCAGGCGCAAAACCAGGGTGAAGAACAACAGCTAAAAGCAAAACATGCAGCCGAAGGCACCCGCAACGACCTGAGCAGTAAAGTCAGCGAAGGTTCTCAGGAAGCCTGGAATAAAACCAAAGAAGGCACCGAGAAAGGCTGGAATGCCACCAAAGAAGGCGCAGAAAAAGGCTGGAATAAGACCAAAGAAGGCGCCGCCTCGGTTGAGAAAAAGGTCAGCGAATAATTCTTCTCCCCTGACTGAAGCCGCGAAAGCGGCTTTTTTTATTTCAGGCCGCAGAACATATTTTTCGTGCGTTCCCGCCAGGTTAAACCCTAATGCGTCATGACCAGAAACCGCACTCTTACGCGTAATCCGCCCAGTGTTTCGCTGCGTGTCAGTTGCGGATGGGTGCGGTGTAGCCGGGCAATATCATTGACCAGCGCCAGGCCGATCCCCGCGCCGGGCTGGGAGCCTGCGTTTTCCAGCCGGTGAAACGGCAACAGCGCCAGGGGGATCTGGTCGTCGTCTATTCCCGGCCCGCTGTCCTCTACCACCAGCACCACGGCCTCGCCCTCGCGGTCAAGCCTTGCCGTCACCGTTCCCTGCGGCGGCGTGTATTTCAAGGCATTGTCCAGGAGATTACCGCACAGTTCGCCCAGTAAGACCTCATCCCCCTCCATCCAGACCGACGCCTGTACGCCCTCGTAGCCGAGATCGATCTGTTTACTGCGCGCCTGCGCCAGTCGGGTAAAACAGCTTTGCTGCACTACGGCGAACAGATCTACCGGCGCAAACTGGCGCTCGCCCTGCTCTTTGCGCTTTACCGCCGAAAGCTGCAACAGCCTTTCGGTAAGCAGAATGGTATTGTCCAGCGTTGTGCTCATCGCCCGTAAGCTCTCGTACCATTGCTGCGGCTCCCGGCTCGCCAGCGCCACCGCCGCCTGGGTTTTCAACACCGCCAGCGGCGTTTTTAACTGATGAGACGCGTCGGCGCTAAAACGTTCCTGACGCGAGATCAGCACGCGCAGCCGATCAAGGTAACGGTTGAAGGCCACGATCAGCAGGCGAGTTTCCGACCACGGCAGCAGTTCCGGTAACGGCGTGAGCAACCCCGGCTCACGGCGGACCATCAGCGAAGAGAGCTGGCGCATGGGTTTGAGCACCCGACGCAGCAACCAGCCGACCAGCACCAGCGTCAGCAACACCAGCAGCCCCTGCGTGACCCAGGACGAAAACAGCAGTTGTCCCGCCAGATAGCGCCGGGACTGTAGCGTTTCGGCCACGTAGATTTCCGCCATTCCGACGATCCCGCCTTCGTTCACCGGCTGCAGAAGACGCGCGACGCGTATCGCCTGCCCGCGATATTGGGTGTGATAAAACCACGCCAGCGCCGGATAAAGCCGGGTTCGCGAGGTCGCAGGCGGCATCACGGGCATATCGTCATAGCCGGAGATCACCCGCCCCGCCGGATCCACCACTTTGTAATACAACCGATCGTTCATGTTGAGCTCAAAGCTGTCCAGCACCACCCACGGAACGTTGACCTCCAGCCTGCCGTTACGCACTTCCAGCCGTTCCGCCACCGTGCGTGCAGAAGAAAGCAGAGTGCGATCATAGGCCTGGGTCGCGGCCTGTAGCGCGCTGACATAGCTGTTAAATGCCGACAATCCCCACAGCAGGAGCAACGGTAGCCCCAGAAACAGCAGCAGTTGCAGGTACAGCGACTGCGGTTTAACCCACCTCATCGCCGCACTCCAGCACGTAGCCCAACCCGCGCAGGGTTGTGATTCGCACGTTGCTGCCGTGGAGTTTTTTGCGCAGGCGATGAATATACAGTTCGATGCTTTCCGGGCTGACTTCATCGTTCAGACTGAATACCTGTTCAAACAACTGCTGACGCGACACCGGGCGCGTTCGCCGGTACATCAGCACCGTCAGTAGCGCCAGCTCTCGCGGGGTGAGCGCCAGCGGCTGCTGCTGAAGCAAAAAATACCCCTCGTCGTGAAACGCCAGATCGCCCAGTTGCTGGAGCTCCTGCACCTGGCCCGCACTGCGCCGCAGCAGGGCGCGCAGCCGCGCGTCAAGCTCCTCCAGCTCAAACGGCTTGGGCAGGTAGTCATCTGCGCCGACGTTCAGCCCCTTTACCCGATCCGCCACCGCGCTGCGTGCTGTTAACAACAGGACGGGCAGCGTCTGCCCACGTTTGCGCAGACGCTGCACCACTTCCAGCCCGTCAATACCGGGCATATTGATGTCCAGCACCGCCAGCGCATAGCTTTCGCGGTGCAACAGATGGTCGGCAGCCAGTCCGTCGAACACGCAGTCCACGGCGAACCCGTTCTGCACCAGCGCTTTTTCCAGCCAGTGAGCCAGCTCACGGTTATCTTCCGCCAATAAGAGACGCATATCACATCCTGTAAAGTTTCTGCCGCAATGAAAGGGAAATGAAAGGTTAATGTTTTAACAATCACGCAACCGAACTGCTACATGCAGGTTCACATAATCAAAAAAATGTTGTTCCGAACCCTACTATCCGGGCATCCGGCGTGAGGATAAACAATGAAAAAACAATTACTTCGTACTCTTACTGCAAGCGTTTTACTGATGAGCACCTCTGTACTGGCGCAGGACGCGCCGTCACGTACCGAATGTATCGCCCCGGCGAAGCCCGGCGGCGGCTTTGATCTTACCTGCAAACTGATCCAGGTAAGCATGATGGAAACCGGCGCTATCGAAAAACCGATGCGCGTCACTTATATGCCCGGCGGCGTCGGCGCGGTGGCCTATAACGCCATCGTGGCGCAGCGTCCGGCCGAGCCCGGGACAGTGGTCGCCTTCTCCGGCGGCTCGCTGTTAAACCTGTCGCAGGGGAAATTTGGCCGCTACGGCGTTGATGATGTGCGCTGGCTGGCGAGTGTGGGCACCGACTACGGCATGATCGCCGTACGCGCCGACTCGCCGTGGACGTCGCTGAAGGATCTGCTCACCGCCATGGAAAAAGATCCCAACAGCGTGGTAATTGGCGCAGGCGCGTCTATCGGCAGCCAGGACTGGATGAAGTCGGCGCTGCTGGCGCAACAGGCGAAGGTCGATCCGCACAAGATGCGCTATGTCGCCTTTGAGGGCGGCGGCGAGCCGGTGACCGCGCTGATGGGCAACCACGTGCAGGTTGTCTCCGGCGATCTCAGCGAAATGGTGCCATACCTGAACGGCGACAAAATTCGCGTGCTCGCGGTGTTCTCAGAAAATCGCCTGCCGGGGCAGTTGGCTGACGTCCCGACCGCCAAAGAGCAGGGCTACGATCTGGTCTGGCCGATCATTCGCGGTTTCTATGTTGGCCCGAAAGTGAGCGACGCCGAATACCAGTGGTGGGTGCAGACGTTCGAAAAGCTGCAGCAGACCGAAGAATTTAAAAAGCAGCGCGATCTGCGCGGCCTGTTTGAATTCAACATGACCGGCAAAGCCCTTGACGAGTATGTCAAAAAACAAGTTACCGGTTACCGGGATCAGGCCAAAGCCTTCGGCCTGGCTAAATAAACGCGGAGGCCTCCATGAGCGATCGTATTTTCGCCGGGATCTGGCTGCTGCTCTGTATCGCTGGGCTGTTTATCGCCTGGCAGATCCAGAGTGAATACAGCTACGAGCCGGTCGGCCCACGCCCGTTTCCTCTGGGGATCATTGGCCTGATGGCGCTGTGCGCGCTGGCGCTACTGCTGCGCCATCCGGATGTGGTGGACTGGCCACGCCGTCACGTGCTGCAAAAGCTGTTGACGATGGTCATCATCCTGTTGATGTACGCCTGGGGCTTTGAATGGCTGGGCTTTCCCGTCGCCACCGCGATCCTGACGCTGGTCATTGGCCTGCTGTTCGGCGCCACGCTACCTGCGGCGGGGATCTCCGGCGTGATCCTCGGTGTGGCCCTCTGGTACGCCTTCGACCGCCTGCTCGACGTCACCTTACCGCTCGGCGCCTGGCTGAGTTAACGGAGAAATGATGGATACCTGGATATATCTTTCTCAGGGTTTCGCGGTGGCGATGACCCCGGAAAATCTGCTGATCGCGCTGATTGGCTGCTTTGTCGGCACCATTGTCGGATTGCTGCCCGGACTTGGGCCAATCAACGGCGTGGCGATTTTGCTGCCGCTGGCCTTTGCCCTGCACCTGCCCGCCGAGTCGGCGCTGATCCTGCTGGCGACCGTGTACATCGGCTGTGAATATGGCGGGCGCATCTCGTCGATTTTACTCAACGTACCCGGCGATGCGGCGGCGATCATGACCGCCCTTGACGGTTACCCGATGGCGCAACAGGGGCGCGGCGGCGTCGCGCTGTCGATTTCCGCGGTCAGCTCATTCTTTGGCTCGTTGATCGCCATCGGCGGGATCATCCTGTTCGCGCCGCTGTTGGCGCAATGGTCGCTGGCGTTTGGTCCGGCGGAATATTTCGCGCTGATGGTGTTTGCCATCGCCTGCCTCGGCAGCATGATGGCGCAAAACCCGCTGAAATCGTTTCTCGCCGCGTTGATCGGACTGGGTCTTGCTACCGTCGGCGTGGACGCTAATACCGGGGTGTATCGCTTTACCTTTGACAGCGTTCACCTTTCCGACGGCGTTCAGTTTATCGTCGTGGTGATCGGCCTGTTCTCAGTGTCTGAAATCCTGTTGATGCTGGAGCACACCAGCAGCGGGCAAACGCTGGTCCGTAAAACCGGACGGATGATGTTTAATCTGAAAGAAGGCGTTCAGTGTGCCGGCACGACGCTGCGCTCGTCGGTGATAGGTTTCTTTGTCGGCGTGCTGCCCGGCGCGGGCGCGACGATTGCCAGCGCCATCACCTACATGACCGAGAAGAAAATCAGCGGCAACAGCGACAGCTTCGGCAAAGGCGATATTCGCGGGGTGGCGGCGCCGGAAGCGGCAAACAACGCGTCGGCCTGTGGCTCGTTTATCCCGATGTTAACGCTGGGGGTTCCCGGTTCCGGCACTACCGCGGTGATGATGGGCGCGCTAACGTTGTACAACATCACACCCGGCCCGGCGATGTTTACTGAACAACCGGACATCGTCTGGGGGCTGATCGCCGCGCTACTGATCGCCAACGTGATGCTGCTGGTCATGAATATCCCGCTGATCGGCCTGTTTACTCGCATGCTAACCATTCCGCTGTGGTTTCTGGTCCCGGCGATCGCCGCTGTTTCAGCGGTTGGCGTGTACGCGGTCCACAGCACCACCTTCGATCTGGTGCTGATGGTGGCGCTTGGGGTGCTGGGCTATATTTTGCGCAAGATGCATTTCCCGATGTCACCGCTGATCTTAGGCTTCGTCCTCGGCGAAATGCTCGAACAGAACCTGCGCCGCGCGCTGTCCATCAGCAACGGCAATATGGCTATTCTGTGGGAAAGCGGCGTGACCAAAACCCTGCTGGTGATGGCGGTGGCAGTGATTATCGTCCCTCCCGTGTTACGCATCATCCGTAAACGTCAGGCAAAGCCGCAGATTGAAGTTGGCTAATCCTGCGGCGCGGCAACTGCCTCGATCCGTTCTTCAAGATAACCGAAGAACGGATTCGAGGTGACGCGCATCAGTGTGTCTGCTCCCACCAGCAGTGTGCCAGTCTCACCACGCAACGCAATCGTCCCCATACTCAGCCCATAGCGGTTTATCTGCTCCGGTTTCAGGCCATACAGGGAGTCGGTCACGGGAAATGGCACCGCTACGTGCGACAGGGAATACATCTCCTGCGGCCAGACTTCATGCAAAGGCTGAATCTTTTCTTCCTGATTCCCGGCTGCCGTGTCGCGCGCCACAACCGCCAGCGTGTCTGCCGCGGCGTTAGCGATGACCGTGGCGCGGTAAGCGCGCGGCGCTGGCGGCAACAGCGTAGCGGCAGCGGTGTAAGAAGACGTTCGCAACAGCGGGCGCAGACTGGCAGCCTGGTTGATATCGAACAGCACCAGTTCGCTGCCGTTTGCCGGAAGATAACGATACAGCGAGTCCACTACCGCGTGGGTGCTGACGGTGGAGTCCATCACTGACTGAAAGGTCAGCACCGGCGGCAATGCCGTTAAACGGCGGCGCTTCGCGTCGTCGACGAGCTGCGTTTGCAGCGCGCGGGTCAGCAGATACGACTGGCGCGCGGCATTAACCGGAAACGAATTGTATTTGAAAGGATTATATTCAGGCGTCACGTTGAGCCACGCCGCTTTGGCAAACGCCGGAAACCATGCCGGAAGACCGGCCAGTCCGGCAAAACGGGCGAAAGCGGTGACGCCAATCATCGGCGACAGCAGTACTATCTGGCTGGGACGACGCAAAGACGCGTCCTCCAGGCTGTCGAGCGTGTATTTCATTGCCAGCGCACCGCCGTTGGAGTAACCCACCAGATGCAACGGCAGGTCACGCCCCCCAAGCCGCGTCGCTTCCCGTATCGCCAGCCGCGTCGCTGCCAGCCAGTCTTGCCATGCCACGTCAGTCAGCGCTCCGGGGGCGGTGCCGTGTCCGGGCAAACGCGGTACCACGACGATATACCCCCACTGCCGGTAGCGCTGCGCCACGTGCTTCAGGCTGTACGGCGAGTCGGTTAAACCATGCAACATGACCACCGCGCCACGCGGCGCCCCCTGCGGCAGCAGGACGAATGAACGATTTCCGTTCGGCGTAAACTGCTGAGGATAAACCCGGCTTCCGGCCCAGTAGCGGTTGATCGGCGTTTGCTGTTCGGCGCCGAGCTTGTCGCTGATCTCGACTTTCAGCGCGTCGAATAAGCGCGCCTCGTGCGCCTGATATTGCGCAAAGGTGGCACTCTCCAGCGTCTTCGCGGACATTTCCTCGCCATGCCAGGTATGCCAGAGCTGAAGGTCGGGACCGCGTTCGGTCTGATAAACCCGCACGCCAAGAAAGAGAATCAGTACCGCCAGCAACGTCAGGGAGACGTGCTTAATCAGCGCGATCAGTCCGGCGCTTACCCATTTCAGCCGACGAAAGCCGTGTTTAATCATGACGTTAATCCCGTTGTGCTGCGTACCTGACGCGCGATAAACGGCGTTAGTTTAGGCTAACTCACGGATTCCTCAATCTTTTCTTCCCCACTCTGTCCTGTCGTCGGCGTCAATCAGAAACCCGCAATGTTAAATATTTGTAGCTATAGATCACAAAAAATACACATTAGCGATTATTTTGTGCGCGTTTATTAAAAATGTAGATATTTTTAATTTATGGCTACGAAATGAGCATCACCCTGACTCCCCGACGACTCACAGAGAGGAATGTTTCCGATGAACGCACTGACCGCCGTAAAACCGACCCCTGAAGACACCGATCAACGCTATAGCGGGTTCACCCTGACGCCTTCAGCCCAGTCTTCGCGACTGCTGGAGCTGACTTTTTCCGCCCCAACCACAAACGCGTTCCTCACGCAGGTAGCGCAGTGGCCGGTGCAGGCGCTGGAGTATAAATCCTTCCTGCGCTTTAAGGTCGCGAAGATCCTCGACGATCTGTGCGGCAATCAGTTGCAACCGCTGCTGCTGAAAACATTGCTGGATCGCGCCGAAGGGGCGTTACTGATCAATGCTGAAGGGATCGATAACGTTAGTCAGGCCGACGACATGGTCAAGCTGGCGACGGCAGTGGCGCATCTCATCGGGCGCTCGAATTTCGATGCGATGAGCGGCCAGTACTATGCGCGCTTTGTGGTCAAAAACGTGGACAACTCTGACAGCTACCTGCGCCAGCCGCACCGGGTGATGGAGCTGCACAACGACGGGACTTACGTTGAGGAGATCACCGATTTTGTGCTGATGATGAAAATTGACGAGCAGAATATGACCGGCGGCAACTCGCTGCTGCTGCATCTCGACGACTGGGAGCATCTGGAAGAATACTTCCGCCATCCGCTGGCGCGTCGCCCAATGCGCTTTGCCGCGCCGCCGAGCAAAAACGTCAGCCAGGACGTGTTCCATCCGGTGTTTGACGTGGACCCGCAGGGTCGCCCGGTGATGCGCTACATTGACCAGTTCGTCCAGCCGAAAGATTTTGAGGAAGGCGTCTGGCTGAGCGAGCTTTCTGATGCGCTGGAAACCAGCAAAAATATTCTTTCCGTCCCGGTTCCGGTAGGCAAGTTCCTGCTGATCAATAACCTGTTCTGGCTACACGGGCGCGATCGTTTTACCCCGCACCCGGATCTGCGCCGTGAGTTAATGCGCCAGCGCGGCTATTTCGCGTATTCCGCCCACCGTTACCAGACGCATCACTAAGTGGGAAGGAAGAGCGGATGTATGATTTTGTGATTATCGGCGGCGGCATTATCGGCATGTCGACCGCCATGCAGTTGATTGACGTCTACCCCGACGCCCGCATTGCGCTGCTGGAAAAAGAGTCCGGCCCGGCCAGCCACCAAACGGGCCATAACAGCGGCGTGATCCATGCTGGCGTTTACTACACGCCTGGCAGTCTGAAGGCGCAGTTTTGCTTTGCCGGAAACCGCGCCACCAAAGTCTTTTGCGATCAAAATGGCATCCGTTACAACACTTGCGGAAAAATGCTGGTCGCGACCTCGGAACGGGAAATGGAACGGATGCGCGCGCTGTGGGATCGCACCGCCGCCAACGGTCTGGAACGCGAATGGCTGAACGCCGATGCGCTTCGCGAGCGTGAACCCAACATCACCGGTCTGGGCGGCATTTTCGTGCCGTCGAGCGGGATCGTCAGCTATCGCGACGTCGCGGCGGCAATGGCGAAAATTTTCCAGGCCAGAGGCGGCGAGGTGATCTATCACGCGGAGGTCAGCGCCCTGAACGAGCATGCGGCAGGGGTGGTGGTGCGAACGCGGCAGGGTAAAGAGTATCACGCCGCCACGCTGATAAGCTGCGCGGGGCTGATGGCCGATCGGCTGGTGAAAATGCTGGGCGTCGATCCGGGTTTTATCATTTGCCCGTTCCGTGGCGAATATTTTCGCCTGGCGCCAGAGCATAATCAGATCGTCAATCATCTCATCTACCCGATCCCCGATCCGGCGATGCCGTTTCTGGGCGTTCATCTTACCCGCATGATCGACGGCAGCGTCACCGTTGGGCCAAACGCGGTGCTGGCCTTTAAACGTGAAGGCTATCGCAAGCGCGACTTTTCGCTGGCCGATACGCTGGAGATCTTCGGCTCCGCCGGCGTTCGTCGCGTGCTGCAAAAAAACCTTCGTTCCGGGCTTGGCGAAATGAAAAATTCGCTGTGCAAAAGCGGCTATTTGCGGCTGGTGCAGAAATATTGTCCGAGCCTGACCCTCGCCGATCTGCACCCGTGGCCTGCGGGCGTCAGGGCGCAGGCGGTATCGCCGGACGGCAAGCTGATCGACGATTTTCTGTTTGTGACCACACCGCGTTCTGTTCACACCTGCAACGCGCCTTCGCCGGCAGCGACGTCGGCCATGCCTATCGGCGCGCACATCGTCAGCAAAGTGCAAACCCTGCTGGCCAGCCAAAGCAACCCCGGGCGCACACTGCGTGCGGCGCGCAGCGTGGACACCTTACACGCCGCCTTTACCCGTTAACCCTTTTTACGACAGGAAGCCCCTATGCAACTTAATGATTCTGGTTTGTTCCGCCAGCAGGCGTTTATCGACGGTCGCTGGCGCGACGCCAGCAGCGGCGAAGTGATTAGCGTTGTCAATCCCGCAAACGGCCAGACGCTGGGTAGCGTGCCAAAGATGGGCGCAGCGGAAACCCGCGAAGCCATTGACGCCGCAAACCGTGCCCTGCCCGCCTGGCGCGCGCTCACCGCCAAAGAGCGGGCGACATTTTTGCGTCGCTGGTTCAATTTGATGCTGGAGCACCAGGACGATCTCGCCCGTCTGATGACCCTGGAACAGGGAAAACCGCTGGCGGAGGCCAAAGGGGAAATCAGCTATGCGGCATCGTTTATTGAATGGTTTGCCGAAGAGGGCAAGCGGATCTACGGCGACACGATTCCGGGACATCAGGCCGACAAACGTCTGATTGTCATCAAGCAGCCGATTGGCGTGACGGCCGCGATCACCCCGTGGAATTTTCCTTCGGCAATGATCACCCGAAAAGCCGGTCCGGCGCTGGCGGCAGGCTGCACGATGGTGCTGAAGCCCGCCAGCCAGACTCCCTTTTCCGCGCTGGCGCTGGCCGAACTGGCGAACCGGGCGGGGATTCCAGCGGGCGTGTTCAGCGTGGTGACCGGGTCGGCAAGCGCAGTAGGCAACGAACTCACCGGCAATCCACTGGTGCGCAAACTGTCGTTTACCGGCTCGACGGAAATTGGTCGACAGCTCATGCAGCAGTGCGCCAGAGACATTAAGAAAGTGTCGCTGGAATTGGGCGGCAATGCACCGTTTATCGTTTTTGACGATGCCGATCTCGATAAAGCCGTCGAAGGCGCGCTGGCGTCGAAGTTTCGTAACGCCGGACAAACCTGTGTCTGCGCCAACCGTCTGTACGTGCAGGAGGGGGTATATGAACGCTTTGCAGAAAAATTGCATCAGGCGGTGCAAACCTTGCGCCTCGGTGACGGCCTGGATCCGGAGGTGACCACCGGGCCGCTGATCGACGACAAAGCGGTCGGTAAAGTCCAGGAGCACATTGCCGACGCGCTGGCGAAAGGGGCGCGGGTGCTCACCGGCGGCGAGTCGCACGCGCTGGGGGGCAATTTCTTCCAGCCCACGATTCTGGTAGACGTACCGGCCAGCGCGAAGGTCGCTAAAGAAGAGACGTTCGGTCCGCTGGCGCCGTTGTTCCGCTTTCGCGACGAAGCCGACGTCATCCGTCAGGCGAATGACACCGAATTTGGCCTTGCCGCTTACTTCTACGCTCGCGATTTAAGCCGCGTTTTTCGCGTCGGTGAAGCGCTGGAGTACGGCATTGTGGGAATTAACACCGGCATTATCTCCAACGAAGTCGCGCCGTTTGGCGGGATCAAAGCTTCCGGTCTTGGCCGTGAAGGATCGAAATATGGCATCGAAGATTACTTAGAAATCAAATATATGTGCATCGGTCTGTCATGATCTTTTTTGTCCGGAACGGGCATCGTTGAAAGCCGGATGCCCAGTCTGTATCAGCAACGCGCCATCCGGCAAACGGGCAACATAACAATAACGGGGTAAAAGTATGGGGCAACTGTCGCAATCACATGATTTAGGGGGCGGGCTGAAATCACGCCACGTCACCATGCTGTCTATCGCCGGGGTTATTGGCGCCAGTCTGTTTGTCGGCTCCAGCGTCGCCATCGCCCAGGCCGGTCCTGCGGTACTACTGGCCTATCTGTTTGCCGGGCTGCTGGTGGTGATGATAATGCGAATGCTGGCGGAAATGGCCGTCGCCACGCCGGACACGGGGTCCTTTTCCACCTATGCCGACAAGGCCATCGGACGTTGGGCAGGCTACACCATCGGCTGGCTGTACTGGTGGTTCTGGGTGCTGGTCATTCCGCTTGAAGCCAATATTGCGGCGATCATTCTTCATTCGTGGATACCGGGGATCCCCATCTGGCTGTTCTCGCTGGTCATCACGCTGGCATTAACCGGCAGTAATTTGCTGAGCGTCAAAAACTACGGTGAGTTTGAGTTCTGGCTGGCGCTGTGCAAAGTGATTGCCATTCTGGCCTTTATCGCGCTGGGCGCGGCGGCGATAAGCGGCTTTTATCCCTGGGCCGAGGTTGGCGGCATTTCGCGCCTGTGGGATCACGGCGGCTTTATGCCCAACGGTTTTGGCGCGGTGCTGAGCGCAATGCTGATCACCATGTTTTCCTTTATGGGGGCGGAAATCGTGACCATTGCCGCCGCCGAATCGGACACGCCGGATAAGCACATCGTTCGCGCCACTAACTCGGTGATCTGGCGGATCTCACTCTTTTATCTCTGCTCTATCTTTGTGGTCGTGGCGCTGATCCCGTGGAATACGCCAGGGTTGAAGGAGACAGGATCGTATCGCTCGGTGCTGGAGTTACTGAATATTCCTCACGCCAAACTGATTATGGACGCAGTGATCCTGCTGTCGGTGACCAGCTGTCTGAACTCCGCGCTGTATACCGCTTCCCGTATGCTCTATTCCCTGAGCCGCCGCGGCGATGCCCCGGCGATAATGGGGAAAACCAACCGCAGCAAAACGCCTTACGTGGCGGTGCTGCTGTCGACCGGCGCAGCGTTTCTGACGGTGGTTGTGAATTATTACGCGCCCGCGAAAGTGTTTAAATTTCTGATCGACAGTTCCGGCGCCATCGCCCTGCTGGTTTATCTGGTGATCGCCGTGTCGCAACTGCGGATGCGTAAAATCCTGCTGGCGGAAGGCGGCGAACTCACCCTTAAAATGTGGCTGTATCCGTGGCTCACCTGGCTGGTGATCGGTTTTATCTGCTTTGTGCTGGTGGTGATGCTGTTTCGGCCCGCGCAGCAGCTGGAGGTGATTTCCACCTGTCTGTTAGGTATCGGTATCGTTTGTACCGTACCGATTATGTCGCGCTGGAAAAAGCTGGTATTGTGGCATAAGTCACCCATGCACCCTACCCGGTAGCGCTGATCCCTGCGCAGACCGGGCGTTCTGTTCAGGAGTAAGACCATGACCGCCATTTCGCATCCGACGGCCATTGATGGATACCGCTGGCTCAAGAATGACATTATTCGCGGTGTGTACCAGCCGGATGAAAAGCTGCGCATGAGCTTACTCACGTCACGTTATGCGCTGGGCGTCGGCCCGCTCAGAGAGGCGCTGTCTCAACTGGTGGCTGAGCGGCTGGTTACTGTGGTAAATCAGAAAGGCTATCGGGTCGCGTCGATGTCCGAGCAGGAACTGCTCGATATCTTCGACGCCCGCGCCAATATGGAGGCGATGCTGGTCGGGCTGGCCATTGCGCGTGGCGATGATGAATGGGAAGCAGAGATCCTGGCGCGGGCGCATATGCTGAGCAAACTGGAAGCCAGCCACGCCAGCGAACAACTGCTTGACGAGTGGGATTTACGTCATCAGGCGTTTCATACCGCCATTGTTGCCGGATGCGGTTCGCGCTATCTGTTGCAAATGCGCGAGCGGTTGTTCGATCTGGCAGCACGGTATCGCTTTATCTGGCTGCGCACTACGGTACTGTCGGTAGAGATGCTTGAGGATAAACACGAGCAACATCAGGCGTTGACAGAGGCGATTCTGGCGCGCGATGCCGGGCGCGCCAGTGAATTAATGCGCCAGCATATGCTGACGCCTATTCCCGTTATTCAGCAAGCCATGTCCGGCAAGCTGCGAATGGAAAAGCCGTGACTGCTTTTATTCTTCCGGAATACGCAGAACCTGTCCGGGATAAATTTTATCCGGGCTGCTCAGCATCGGCTTATTCGCTTCGAAGATTTTATTATACAGATTAGCGTTACCATATACCTGTTTAGAAATAGCGCTTAAGGTGTCGCCGGATTTCACCGTATAGAACTGACTTTCCGCGGCGGGCGCGGCGGTTTTCACCTGATCTTCTACGCTACCAATACCGGAAATATTCCCGACCGCAATCAGGATTTTTTCTTTCGCTTCCTGACTCAGGCCGTCGCCGGTTACCGTCGCTTTACCGTCGGCAATTTGCACATTCACTTTATCAGCATCCGGAATACCGGTTTTGTTCAGGTGATCCTGTACTTTTTTCGCTAAATCGTCTTTATCGTGATTACCGGTTACGGCATCCCAAAGTTTCTCGCCAGCGTCTTTTACAAAGTTGAAAAGTCCCATATTCACCTCGATTGTTTGCAATAAATACACCCGAAGTGTAGCAGAAAGTTTCGCTTAAAATTCCGAAAGCCATTAAGAAACGAAGCCCGGCTGGCAGAATGCCCCGGGCGGGTAACAGGTTAAGAAAGACCTTAGCTACGGGTTTGCACCCAGAAGGCGTGGATCAGACCCGGGATATAGCCCAGCAGGGTCAGCACAATATTCAGAATAAAGGCCCAGCCAAACCCCTTACCTAACAGAACGCCAAGCGGCGGTAAAATAATGGTAAATACAATTCTCCAGAAACCCATACACACTCCATACATGCAAATTAATCTTTGTTTAAAAAGAGATTTTATCTCTAAGCATAGTAATTTTACGCCAACCCGCCAGTTTCGCCTTTCGCTTTTACCCTCTTTTACGCTCTTTACACTGGCGCTCTTTTTACCATTACTTTAGAATCTACTTAACTTAGCAAAAACTAAATTAACCATGAACGATCTTGAACAGCTTCAGGCCAGCGCTGAACAGGCGGCGGCCCTGCTTAAAGCAATGAGTAACCCTAAACGTTTGCTGATCCTGTGCATGCTCTGCGGTTCACCTGGCACCAGCGCGGGCGAGCTGGCGCGCATCACAGGGCTTAGCGCGTCAGCCACCTCTCAGCATCTGGCGCGAATGCGCGATGAAGGGCTTATCGACAGTCAGCGCGACGCCCAGCGTATTCTCTATTCCATTAAGAACACGGCGGTGAATGCACTCATTGCCACACTAAAAAACCTTTATTGTCCATAAGGAGTGAACATGGCTATCGGGACACTTACCGCGCGTGAAGCGCAGGCGCGTATCGCCGCAGGCGCAAAACTGATTGACGTTCGCGACGCCGACGAGTATCTGCGTGAACACATACCGCAGGCGGCGCTCGCCCCGTTGCCCACGCTGGAGCTACACGGTTTACCGGCGCAGCTGCGAAGCGAGCAGATTATCTTTCACTGCCAGTCGGGCAAGCGCACGCAAAACAACGCGGCAAGGCTGGAAGCTGTCGCCGCGCCGGCAGAAGCCTGGCTGCTTGAGGGGGGGATCGAGGGCTGGAAAAACGCCGGATTACCGACAGTGGAAGATAAATCGCAGCCGTTGCCTTTGATGCGTCAGGTGCAGATCGCCGCAGGCGGGCTGACACTGGCAGGCGTGGTGCTGGGCTATACCCTGAGCAGCGGCTTTTTTCTGCTGAGCGGCTTTGTCGGCGCGGGATTAGTCTTTGCCGGATTAACCGGCTTTTGCGGCATGGCGCGCCTGCTTGATAAAATGCCGTGGAATCGTCGCGCGCACGCGCCTGAGTGAAATAAGCGGTGAGCATTGTCTCACCGCCGTTGTGATTAGATCAGGAAATCGTCGAGGGATTTTCCTTCCGCCAGCGCTTTGGCGATCGGTTTCGGCGTACGCCCCTGGCCGGTCCAGGTTTTACTTTCGCCATTTACATCGGTAAAGCGATATTTCGCCGGGCGCGGTTGACGTTTTTTAGTCACGCGCACGTTCGCTTTTTCACCGGCAAATAACTCCTCCGGGTTAATTCCCTCGGCTTTCAGCAGTTCCAGCCACGTCTTAATTTTCTCCTGCTGTTCCTGACGTTCACGCTGTAACTGTTCTTCTTCTTCGCGTCTTTCTTTAGTGACCACCCTGAATTTCTCGAGCATTTCTTCAAGGACGTCAATGGAGAATTCGCGGGCCATTGCGCGTAATGTGCGAATATTATTTAAGTTATGTAACATCACATTCATAATAATTAAAACCTTATAACGCTAAAACATATGTATTACGCCGGGTAGTGTATTCGATCATAAAATCATTTTCCAGAGGTAATAATACCACGGGTATTATTCCGTTCTCATTCTCTGGCGTGCCCATCACCCTATTCTTTAATGCTTTCTGAATTATATTCAGGCTAATTTTTAGCGCGCCGTATGCGCTAGCGGAATAAGCTCAGGCGCTACCTTTGTCAAATTTTCGCTTATAACAAACTTTGCCGTCAGGCATTTTATAATAACCCACTGATTTTTAATGATTTCCACTCTATGAACAACGAAAACTCCACGCAACGCGCTAAACGCGCCGCCGCAGAGTATTTTATCGACAAAAAGCCAAAAAATAAAAAGATTTCTCTAGTTGATAGTTACAAGGTAGTCATATAATCTATCATCAAGCGAAAATACCACCCAAAACCACTATACAAAGATTGTTTACTATCGATTTTATCCTCTTTTGACAGGAGCATTAGCATGTTCTCACCGCAGTCACGCTTACGTCATGCCGTCGCTGACACGTTTGCGATGGTTGTTTATTGTTCTGTTGTGAACATGTTGATTGAGATCTTTCTTTCCGGGATGACCTTTGAACAGTCTCTGTCATCGCGACTGGTCGCTATTCCGGTTAATATTCTGATCGCCTGGCCATACGGTATGTATCGCGATCTGTTTATGAAAGGCGCGCGCCGTTTAAGCTCCGCGGGCTGGATGAAAAATCTGGCGGATGTGCTGGCGTATGTAACCTTTCAGTCGCCGGTATACGTAGCGATCCTGCTGACAGTGGGTGCAGACTGGCACCAGATTACGGCAGCGGTGAGTTCGAATATCGTGGTATCGATGATGATGGGGGCGGTGTATGGCTATTTTCTCGATTACTGCCGCCGGCTGTTTCGGGTTAGCCGTTACCAACAGATCAAAGCCTGAAGCGTGAGCGACTGGCCTTGCCAGTCGCTCAATTATTTAGCCTCGCCAAACAGCCCATTTAAATATCGCTCAAGCGCAATACGCGAACTAAAGCCGTGCGGAATACCGTAATGTTCATGGGTCTCGCCGGCTAAATAAAGCGGAAAATGCTGGTAATGATCGCAGGTTTTTATTTCCGACGCAGGTTCCGCCAGCGATGAACTGCGCTCTTTCAGGGTAGGATGAATCACCAGCGCCGTGCGTCCCATGCGCGCTTCACGATTCACATAAACATAATTTTCGCCACGTCGATAACCGTACGCTTTCTGTGTCACCACATCGACGGTAAACCCCACTTTTTCAAGTACGCGCGCCACCTCGTCAGGTCGTAAATACATATATTTTCCTCGTTATCTTTTACTGCGGGCTTACCTTACCTGATTCAGCATTAGCAACGCTTTCAGAAAAGTCCATAAACACGCGATAACGCCGTGATGCGTCTCAGAAGTTAAAAATATGAACTAAACTGAAAAGCGACATCGAAATCACTGGAGGATCATATGTTTAACAGACCGAACCGCAACGATGTAGATGAAGGCGTGCAGGATATTCATAATGACGTCAACCAGTTAGCGGATAGCCTGGAAGCCGTGCTGAAGTCATGGGGTAGCGATGCGAAGGACGAAGCGGAAGCCGCGCGGCGTAAAGCGCAGGCGCTGCTGAAAGAGACCCGCGCGCGGATGCAGGGTCGTACCCGCGTTTCGCAAGCGGCACGTGACGCCGTTGGCTGCGCCGATACCTTTGTACGTGAGAAACCGTGGTGCAGCGTCGGAACGGCGGCGGCCATTGGGATCTTTGTTGGCGCGCTGTTGAGCCTGCGTCGCTAACCGCGTGACGCTTGTCCGGCCTGCCTGCACAGTGGGCCGGATAAGATTTCCCCCCGTTGCTCTACCGCCCTCCTCCCCTTTTGCCCCTTTAACATCGACGCCAGCGACCGAGCGCCTTCAACGTCAATGACCCACTGGATACCGCCATTCGACTCACTTGCGCCCATAGCAGCCCATTCCCGCTGAGCTCATCATCAGGACCACCATCAATCGGAATTTCCCATATCTTGTATGGTTGAAACTTATTTCAACTACATCTAGTATTCCCTTTATCAACTCACACTCAACCGACGCGTCACATCGCGCCGTTCTTTTCATTTTAAATGGAAATACGAATCATGCGCATTACTATTTACACTCGCAATGACTGTGTTCAATGCCACGCCACGAAACGGGCGATGGAAAGCCGGGGCTTTGACTTTGAGATGGTAAATGTCGACCTGAAACCCGACGCTGCGGATACGCTGCGCGCACAGGGCTTTCGCCAACTGCCAGTCGTCATTGCAGGAGACATCAGTTGGTCGGGATTCCGCCCGGACATGATCAACCGCCTGCATCCGGAACCGCGCGTGGCCAGCGCATGAACCCGCTCGTCTACTTCTCCAGCAGCTCCGAAAATACGCACCGTTTTATCCTGCGTCTGGGGCTGCCCGCCATTCGCAT
The DNA here is from genome assembly GCF_001463265.1 of Citrobacter sp. 50677481. NCBI lineage: Bacteria > Pseudomonadati > Pseudomonadota > Gammaproteobacteria > Enterobacterales > Enterobacteriaceae > Citrobacter > Citrobacter sp. 50677481. The sequence continues at coordinate 17,747 of NZ_LNHZ01000002.1, read as the reverse complement.
TCCGCTGAATGAACGCGAGCGTATCCGGGTAGACGAGCCGTACATTCTGGTAGTGCCCTCCTACGGGGGCGGCGGTACGGCGGGGGCGGTCCCCCGGCAGGTGATCCGCTTTTTAAACGATGAACACAACCGGGCGCTCATTCGCGGCGTCATTGCCTCGGGCAACCGCAACTTTGGTGAAGCCTACGGTCGCGCAGGCGACGTGATCGCCCAAAAATGCGCCGTTCCCTGGCTTTATCGCTTTGAGCTAATGGGTACGCCAGCCGACATTGAGAACGTCCGAAAAGGAGTAAGCGAATTTTGGCAACGACAACCGCAGAACGCGTAATGCAGGAAAAACGGGACTACCACGCGCTGAACGCGATGCTCAATCTGTACGATAAAGCAGGCCGTATTCAGTTCGAAAAAGACAGCGAGGCGGTGGATGCTTTTTTCGCCGCCCACGTTCGCCCTAACGCCGTGACGTTCAGCAGCCAGCAGGAACGACTCGACACGCTCGTTAACGAAGGCTATTACGATAGCGGCGTGTTGAGCCGCTACGATCGCCGGTTCGTGCTGGATTTGTTTGCTCACGCTCACGCCAGCGGTTTTCGCTTTCAAACCTTTCTCGGGGCGTGGAAGTTTTACACCAGCTATACGCTGAAAACCTTCGATGGCAAACGCTATCTGGAAGACTTTGAAGACCGGGTGGTGATGGTGGCGTTGACGCTCGCACAGGGGGATGAAACGCTGGCCACGCGGCTAACCGACGAAATGCTCTCGGGGCGCTTTCAGCCCGCCACGCCGACCTTTTTAAACTGCGGAAAACAGCAGCGTGGCGAACTGGTTTCCTGCTTCCTGCTGCGCATCGAAGACAATATGGAATCGATTGGCCGGGCGGTGAACGCCGCGCTCCAGCTATCAAAACGCGGCGGCGGCGTGGCGTTTCTGCTCTCTAACCTGAGGGAAGCGGGCGCGCCGATTAAGCGCATTGAGAATCAGTCCTCCGGGGTGATCCCGGTCATGAAGATGCTGGAAGACGCGTTTTCTTATGCCAACCAGCTCGGTGCGCGTCAGGGGGCGGGGGCGGTGTATTTGCATGCGCATCACCCGGATATCCTGCGCTTTCTCGATACCAAACGCGAAAACGCCGATGAAAAAATTCGCATCAAAACGCTCTCACTTGGGGTGGTGATCCCGGACGTGACCTTTCGGCTGGCAAAAGAGAACGCGCAAATGGCGCTGTTTTCTCCTTATGACGTGGAGCGCATCTACGGCAAACCGTTCGGCGATATCGCAGTTAGTGAGCTTTATGATGAGCTGGTCGCCGACGCGCGGGTGCGCAAAACATACATTAACGCCCGCGACTTCTTCCAGACGCTTGCGGAAATTCAGTTCGAATCCGGCTATCCGTACATCATGTTTGAGGATACGGTAAACCGCGCGAACCCCATTGCTGGCCGTATTAATATGAGCAACCTGTGCTCGGAAATTTTGCAGGTTAACAGCGCTTCCACCTATGATGAAAATCTCGACTACGCGCAGGTCGGCCACGACATTTCCTGCAATCTTGGCTCGCTGAATATCGCTCATACTATGGATTCGCCAGACATCGGGCGCACCGTGGAAACGGCTATCCGCGGCCTGACAGCGGTATCCGACATGAGCCACATCCGTAGCGTGCCGTCGATAGAGGCGGGCAACGCCGCGTCACATGCGATCGGGCTTGGGCAAATGAACCTGCACGGGTATCTGGCGCGCGAAGGCATTGCCTACGGCTCACCGGAAGGGCTGGATTTCACCAATCTTTACTTCTACACCATCACCTGGCATGCGCTAAACACCTCGATGCTGCTGGCGCGAGAGCGCGGTCAGACCTTTGCCGGATTCTCACAATCGCGTTACGCCAGCGGAGAATATTTCACCCAGTATTTGCAGGGCAACTGGCAGCCCAAAACAGAGAAAGTTCGCGCGCTGTTCGCCCGCAGCGGCATTACCCTGCCGACGCGCGAAATGTGGCAACAATTGTGCGACGACGTGATGCGCTACGGCATTTACAACCAGAATTTACAGGCGGTGCCGCCCACCGGCTCGATTTCGTACATTAATCATGCGACTTCCAGCATTCATCCGATTGTCTCGAAGGTGGAGATCCGCAAAGAGGGCAAGACCGGGCGCGTTTACTACCCTGCCCCGTTTATGACCAATGAAAACCTGGCGATGTATCAGGATGCGTATGAGATCGGCCCGGAAAAAATCATCGACACCTATGCCGAAGCGACGCGCCATGTGGATCAGGGGCTGTCGCTGACCCTGTTTTTCCCGGACACTGCGACCACTCGCGACATTAACAAAGCGCAGATTTACGCCTGGCGAAAAGGCATTAAGTCGCTGTATTACATCCGGCTGCGCCAGCTGGCGCTGGAAGGCACTGAAATTGAAGGCTGCGTCTCGTGCGCACTGTAAGGAGAGCGGAATGACATTAACACGCGTGAGCGCCATTAACTGGAACAAGATTCAGGATGACAAAGATCTGGAGGTGTGGAATCGCCTGACCAGCAACTTCTGGTTGCCGGAAAAGGTGCCGCTGTCGAACGATATTCCGGCATGGCAAAGTTTAAGCCCGGCGGAGCAACAGCTCACTATCCGCGTCTTTACCGGGCTGACGCTGCTCGACACCATTCAGAATATCGCTGGCGCGCCGTCGCTGATGGCCGATTCCCTCACTCCACACGAGGAGGCGGTGCTGTCGAACATCAGCTTTATGGAAGCCGTGCATGCCCGCTCCTACAGCTCAATCTTCTCGACGCTCTGTCAGACGAAAGATGTCGATGCCGCCTACGCGTGGAGTGAAGAAAACGCGCCGCTCCAGCGCAAAGCGCAGATTATTCTGGCGCATTACGCCCACGGCGAACCGCTGAAAAAGAAGATTGCCAGTGTTTTTCTTGAGTCTTTTCTGTTCTATTCCGGCTTCTGGCTGCCAATGTATTTCTCCAGCCGCGGCAAACTGACCAACACCGCCGATCTGATCCGCCTCATCATCCGCGACGAGGCGGTGCATGGCTATTACATTGGCTATAAGTACCAGAAAGGACTGGAGAAACTGCCGGAACCGACGCGTGAAGAACTGAAGAACTTCGCGCTGGATTTACTGATGGATCTGTACGACAACGAAGTCCGCTATACCGAAGAACTGTATGCCGACACCGGCTGGGCGGAGGACGTGAAAGCGTTTCTCTGCTACAACGCCAATAAAGCGCTGATGAACCTCGGCTATGACGCGCTGTTTCCGGCAGAGATGGCGGAGGTTAACCCGGCGATTCTCGCGGCGCTGTCGCCAAACGCGGATGAAAACCATGACTTTTTCTCCGGTTCAGGCTCGTCCTACGTCATGGGCAAAGCCGTCGAAACCGAAGATGAAGACTGGAATTTTTAACGCAAATTATCTTAAAAATAGCCCGACAGTTTTCGGGTAAATATTTTTACGGATCGCGTTTTTATCACACAAATATCGTCGAGTGAACTACACTCATTCACTGATGCCTTATTCGCCTGAATGCTTCCTCATCCAGGCGAATTTTGCCTGTCCGTGTCCACAAATATCATTTTTTTACACTTGCGATCAGCCCTTATATCACGGGGAATTCCGGCAAATTCCCCCTGGGGCTATTTCACCAATTCACACATTCAGGGTTGTCTCAGATTCTCAGTATGTTAGGGTAGAAAAAAGTGACTATTTCTATCGGGTAACATATCGACATAAATAAATAACGGGAATCTTTCTATTGCATGGCAATTAAATTAGAAGTTAAGAATCTATACAAGGTATTTGGAGAGCATCCGCAACGCGCCTTCAAGTATATTGAAAAAGGACTTTCGAAAGAGCAAATTCTGGAAAAAACAGGGCTATCGCTTGGCGTAAAAGACGCCAGTCTGGCCATTGAAGAAGGCGAGATATTTGTCATCATGGGATTATCCGGTTCGGGTAAATCCACAATGGTACGCCTTCTCAATCGCCTGATTGAACCCACCCGCGGACAGGTACTGATCGACGGCGTGGATATTGCAAAAATATCCGAAGCTGAACTTCGCGAGGTGCGCAGAAAAAAGATTGCGATGGTCTTCCAGTCATTTGCGCTGATGCCGCATATGACCGTGCTGGATAATACGGCTTTCGGCATGGAATTAGCAGGCGTCTCCGCCGAGGAACGCCGGGAAAAAGCGCTGGACGCCTTACGCCAGGTCGGTCTGGAGAATTACGCGCACGCCTGGCCTGACGAACTTTCCGGCGGCATGCGTCAGCGTGTTGGTCTGGCCCGCGCCTTAGCCATTAACCCTGACATTTTATTAATGGACGAGGCCTTCTCAGCCCTCGACCCGTTAATTCGTACCGAAATGCAGGATGAACTGGTAAAACTGCAGGCAAAGCATCAGCGCACAATTGTGTTTATTTCCCACGATCTCGACGAAGCGATGCGCATTGGCGACCGTATCGCCATTATGCAAAATGGCGAAGTGGTCCAGGTCGGTACACCGGACGAAATTCTCAATAATCCGGCCAATGATTATGTGCGCACATTCTTCCGTGGCGTTGATATTAGCCAGGTGTTTAGCGCGAAAGATATTGCCCGTCGCAGTCCGGTGGGGCTGATTCGTAAAACGCCAGGTTTCGGCCCGCGTTCGGCACTGAAATTATTGCAGGATGAAGACCGGGAATTTGGCTACGTAATTGAGCGCGGAAATAAATATGTGGGCGTGGTTTCTATCGACTCATTAAAAAGCGCATTAAGCCAGACTCAGGGGATCGAAGGCGCGTTAATTGACGAACCGCTGGCCGTTGATGCGCAAACTCCGCTTAGCGAGTTGCTCTCTCATGTTGGACAGGCGCCGTGCGCGGTGCCGGTTGTCGATGAAGAACAACAGTATGTCGGCATCATTTCAAAACGCATGCTGCTACAGGCTTTAGATCGCGAGGGGGCAAATAATGGCTGATCAATCGAATCCGTGGGATACCGCACCGGCGGCCGATAGCGCCGCTCAGTCCGCCGACGCCTGGGGCTCGGCGGCCAGCACGCCGACTGACGGCGGTGGCGCAGACTGGCTGACCAGCGCGCCCGCACCGGCGCCAGAGCATTTTTCTATTCTGGATCCGTTCCATAAAACCCTGATCCCGCTCGACAGCTGGGTCACGCACGGGATCGACTGGGTCGTAACCCATTTCCGTCCCGTTTTCCAGGGCATACGTGTCCCGGTGGATTACATTCTTAACGGCTTTCAGCAACTGTTGCTGGGTATGCCTGCGCCGATAGCGATTGTTATTTTCGCCCTGCTCGCCTGGCAGATCTCCGGCGTTGGGATGGGCGTGGCGACGCTGATCTCGCTGATCGCGATCGGCGCGATCGGCGCCTGGTCGCAGGCGATGATTACCCTGGCGTTGGTACTGACCGCCCTGCTGTTCTGCGTGGCGATTGGCCTGCCGATGGGGATCTGGCTGGCGCGCAGTCCGCGCGCGGCGAAGATCGTCCGGCCACTGCTCGACGCCATGCAGACCACGCCCGCGTTCGTGTACCTGGTGCCGATTGTGATGCTGTTCGGTATCGGCAACGTGCCAGGCGTGGTAGTGACCATTATCTTTGCGCTGCCGCCTATTGTCCGTCTGACGATTCTTGGCATCAACCAGGTGCCGGCGGACCTGATCGAGGCATCACGTTCGTTCGGCGCCAGCCCGCGGCAGATGCTGTTTAAGGTTCAGTTACCGCTGGCGATGCCGACCATTATGGCTGGCGTCAACCAGACGCTGATGCTGGCGCTGTCGATGGTGGTTATCGCCTCGATGATTGCCGTCGGCGGTCTGGGTCAGATGGTGCTGCGCGGTATTGGCCGTCTCGATATGGGGCTGGCGACCGTCGGCGGGGTGGGGATTGTGATCCTCGCCATTATTCTTGACCGCCTGACTCAGGCCGTCGGTCGCGATTCCCGCAGTCGCGGCAACCGTCGCTGGTATACCACCGGCCCTGTCGGGTTACTTACCCGCCCATTTACAAAATAAGGAACAACGATGCGACATAGCGTACTTTTTGCCACAGCGTTTGCCACCCTTGTCTCTACCAGCACGTTCGCGGCTGACCTGCCGGGCAAAGGCATTACCGTTCAACCGGTACAGAGCACCATCACCGAAGAAACTTTCCAGACGCTGCTGGTGAGCCGCGCGCTGGAAAAACTGGGTTACACCGTCAGCAAGCCGAGCGAGGTCGACTATAACGTCGGCTACACCTCCATCGCCTCTGGCGATGCCACCTTTACCGCCGTGAACTGGCAGCCGCTGCATGATGATATGTATGCCGCAGCAGGCGGCGACAAGAAGTTTTATCGCGAGGGAGTCTTTGTTACCGGCGCGGCGCAAGGGTATCTGATCGATAAGAAAACCGCCGAGCAGTACAACATCACCAATATCGCCCAGTTAAAAGATCCGAAGATTGCAAAGATTTTTGACACCAACGGCGACGGAAAAGCGAACATGATGGGCTGCTCGCCGGGCTGGGGCTGTGAAGCAGTAATTAATCACCAGAACACAGCGTTCGATCTGGAAAAAACCGTTGAGGTCAGCCACGGTAACTATGCGGCGATGATGGCCGACACCATCACCCGATTTAAAGAGGGCAAACCGATTCTGTATTATACCTGGACGCCATACTGGGTGAGCGACGTTATGAAGCCGGGCAAAGATGTGGTCTGGCTGCAGGTGCCGTTCTCTTCCCTGCCTGGCGAGCAGAAGGACATTGATACCAAATTGCCTAATGGTGCGAACTATGGCTTCCCGGTGAACACCATGCACATCGTCGCCAACAAAGCCTGGGCCGAGAAAAACCCGGCGGCGGCGAAACTGTTCGCAATCATGAAGCTGCCGCTGGCGGACATCAACGCGCAAAACGCGATGATGCATGCGGGTAAAGCCTCAGAAGCCGACGTTCAGGGTCATGTGGACGGCTGGATCAAAGCCCACCAGCAGCAGTTTGACGGCTGGGTGAACGACGCGCTGGCCGCACAGAAGTAAGGTTTACCTCTTGCCGGATAAGGTGCTCAGGCCCCTTATCCGGCACAGGCAATTATCTCTCCGGCGTCTTTTTATAGCCCGTCAGCATGAGCACCAGGCTTTCCCGTGTGTCTGCATTGTTGAACTGATAATGATTCCCCTGGCGATCGCCGCCGATATACCACGCGATTTCCGTTTTCCCCTCGGTCAGCGCCTTGCGCACGGCTTTGTCCACGTCCACCATCCGGTATTCTTTCGCGTTATTAAGATACAACACGGCATCTGAACGATAGTGACAGGCCGGGCGATTTTGCCAGGTGACACTGTGCGGATCCCAGTCGCTGCTGGTCGGGTAGAAGAAGATTTGATCCGCGCCGTTGCTCTCGACCTTGCCGCCATAAATACGGATGCGATATTTAAACAATGACGGATCCTGCCCCGCCGGTAGCGCCGGGATCGCGAATTTCACCAACGTCATGGTTTCCGGGTTATGCGTGCGCCCGCCGTTTTGCCAGTTATCCTGAATCAGCAGCTTTTCCGCCGCATTGGTTACTGTCTCCGGCTGCTCGCTGCTGATCCACGTCGCCACCGCCTTTTCATAGCGATACGGTACGTTCAGCCCGCAGTCCATACCGTTGTTCATGCACAGTTCCGTCATAAAGCGCGCGCCGTCCTCCGTCCAACCGTTCATAAAGTCGGCATGTGCGGTGTAGATGCTTCCCCAGCGTTCTTCACGCTCGTCGCCGTTCATGATCGGGTCGAGAGAAAGCTGCGCTTTTGCGGTGTCCAGCGACGTAATTCCCGGGATCACATACGCCACGTTCATGTTTACCGTCGGGATTTTCACCGGATAGCCGGACGGACACTGACCGTTGCTGTCATAGGCGGCGTTTGGCATACCATGACCGGGTTTCAGGTGAATACCGTCCCAGCAGTCTGGAAACTGGATGCCAATGTTGAACTGTACCGCGTCCCCCGCTTTACGCAGACCGCATACTTCTCCGGCTTTGGTGGTATAGCCTTTCCCGTTGGCGCACAAAAAAGTAATGCGGGGATTTGGCGCCGCGCCGTGGTGATCGCCCGCCAGCAGTGAAAGTCCCGCCGGAAACGGATGTAGCGGATACTCTGTCGTATTTTTGGCCTGATAGTAGGTTTTTTGATAGGCAGGGGGCACTACCGTCCCGTTCGGCAATTTCAGCGACGGGGCCCAGTACGCGGAGCTGTCCGCTTTATTATCGCAAGTGGTTTCTTCCTTCGCCCGCAGCGTCGGGTAAGTGGATACCGCATCGGTATGGGTATTACCGAAGAAGTCATGCCACATCGCCTGGTTCGGCATGCCAAACATCATGATGGCGTCATCGCCCAGCGTGTGGCTGTAGCCGCATACCACATGCGCCTGCGGTGCGGCATATGCGGGCGCTATTGCGGCGGTCATCAATAGGGAAAGTCCTGTCAACGTCGTGCTCAGTTTCATCGTCATCTCCTGTGATGAAAAAGAACATTGGTAACAGAGCGACGCGCCGCCACCGAACGCTTTCGCGACCGATTTTCTTCAGTTTGCCGGTTTCCCCCTCGCTTCGTGAAAAACGCACAATCGATCACCTCGCGATGTGCCAACAATCATTGACTTCCGCTATGATTGATTCCCCTGGAAATCATCACCTGACTGACGATAACAAACATAATGACAAAAAATACTCACCCGCTTAGCCCGGCGCTGATCGTGCTTATGTCGGTAGCGACGGGCCTGGCGGTTGCCAGCAATTATTATGCGCAGCCGCTGCTCGACACCATCGCCAACAATTTCTCTCTATCTGCCAGCTCTGCGGGATTTATTGTCACCGCCGCACAGTTGGGCTATGCCGCCGGCCTGCTGTTTTTGGTGCCGCTTGGCGATATGTTTGAGCGCCGGACGCTGATTGTCTCGATGACGCTGCTGGCCGCAGGCGGAATGCTCATTACCGCCAGTAGCCAGTCGCTGACGATGATGATCCTCGGCACCGCGCTGACCGGACTGTTTTCGGTGGTCGCCCAGATTCTGGTGCCGTTGGCGGCGACCCTCGCCACACCGGACAAGCGTGGTAAGGTGGTCGGCACGATTATGAGCGGATTGTTGCTCGGTATCCTGCTGGCGCGGACGGTAGCGGGCTTACTTGCCAGTCTCGGCGGCTGGCGCACCGTATTCTGGGTAGCCTCTGCGCTTATGGCGCTGATGGCTGTCGCCCTGTGGCGCGGCTTGCCAAAAATGAAGTCAGAGACGCATCTCAATTATCCGCAATTGCTCGGTTCGGTATTCAGCCTGTTTACCCGCGATAAATTGCTGCGTACGCGCGCGCTGCTGGGTTGTCTGACCTTCGCCAACTTCAGCATCCTCTGGACATCAATGGCCTTTTTATTGGCGGCGCCGCCGTTCAGCTATTCCGAAGGGATGATAGGCCTGTTTGGGCTGGCGGGCGCCGCGGGGGCGCTGGGCGCGCGTCCGGCGGGCGGCTTCGCCGATAAGGGACATTCTCATCTCACCACCACCTACGGTTTGCTATTGCTGCTGCTTTCCTGGCTCGCTATCTGGCTGGGGCACGCCTCGGTACTGGCATTGATCGTCGGGATTCTGGTGCTGGATCTCACGGTGCAGGGCGTACACATTACCAACCAGACGGTGATTTACCGGCTCTACCCGGATGCCCGTAACCGACTTACCGCAGGCTATATGACCAGCTATTTTATCGGCGGCGCCGCCGGTTCGTTAGTTTCAGCCTCTGCCTGGCAACTTGCCGGATGGGCAGGCGTGTGCCTGGCGGGAACCACCGTTGCCGTACTCAACTTGTTGGTCTGGTGGCGAGGATTTCATCGACAGGAAGCCGCAAATTAATCGGTTAGCGAGCGTTTACCTCTGTTTCGGCTCCTTAGGGTGTTAAGGAGCCCCCCAGTCTGTTAAGGTTATAGCAATCATTTACCCTGGTTATTTTAACATTGGTGATATCGCATAAATTTCTATGGAAAGCCCCACTCCCCTTTCCGAACCCAACCCGGCGCCATGCATGGAAGGATTCACCGAAAGCTTATCCACCGTCATGAGTAACCTGCCCGCCGCGTTTTCCTATCCCCATTGTCGGGTGCCCTGAGCTACGGATTAGCCTCAGAGGCGCTGGCGATTTTATAACCCGTAAGAATCATTTTGCTTTAATAATACATTTACTTTATTTGTCACTGTCGTTACTATATCGGCTGAAATTAATGAGGTCATGCCCAAATGGATAGTTCGTTTACGCCCATTGAACAAATGCTAAAGTTTCGCGCCAGCCGCCACGAAGACTTTCCGTATCAGGAAGTGTTGCTCACCCGTCTTTGCATGCACATGCAGGGCAAGCTGCTGGAAAACCGCAATAAAATGCTGAAGGCTCAGGGGATTAACGAGACGTTGTTTATGGCGTTGATTACGCTGGAGTCTCAGGAAAACCACAGCATTCAGCCTTCTGAACTGAGTTGTGCGCTGGGTTCGTCCCGTACTAACGCAACGCGTATCGCGGATGAACTGGAAAAGCGCGGCTGGATAGAACGCCGCGAAAGCGACAACGATCGCCGTTGCCTGCACCTGCAGTTGACCGAAAAAGGCCACGAATTTCTGCGCGAGGTGTTACCGCCGCAGCATCACTGCCTGCACCAGCTGTGGTCCTCCCTTAGCACCGCAGAAAAAGATCAGCTTGAGCACATCACCCGTAAGCTTCTGACGCGTCTCGATCAGATGGACCAGGATGGCGCCATTCTTGAGGCGCTGAGCTAACGCGTCGACTCGCTCAATAATCCAGATTAAGAAAGAAAACTGACTGGCCAGCACCCGCGCGTGCTGGCCTTTCTGATAAACAGTTCGGCCAAGCCGACAAAAAATAAGATCGTGGAGAACAACATGAGCGCAAATGCGGAGATGCAAACCCCGCAGCAACCGGTCAAAAAGAAAAGCAAACGTAAAAGTACGCTGATTCTGCTGACCTTGCTCTTTATCGTTATTGCCGTGGCATATGGGATCTATTGGTTTTTAGTATTGCGTCATTTCGAAGAAACGGATGATGCGTACGTGGCAGGGAACCAGGTTCAAATCATGGCGCAGGTATCCGGCAGCGTGACGAAAGTCTGGGCGGATAACACGGACTTTATCAAACAGGGCGATGTCCTCGTCACCCTCGACCAGACGGATGCGAAGCAGGCGTTCGAAAAGGCGAAGACCGCGCTGGCCTCCAGCGTTCGTCAGACGCATCAGTTGATGATCAACAGCAAACAGTTGCAGGCGAACATTGACGTGCAAAAAACCGCCCTCGCCCAGGCGCAAAGCGACTTTAAACGTCGCGTGCCGCTGGGTAACGCCAACCTGATTGGTCGCGAAGAACTGCAACATGCCCGCGACGCGGTTGCCAGCGCCCAGGCGCAGCTTGACGTCGCCATACAGCAATATAACGCGAATCAGGCGATGATCCTGAACAGCAAGCTCGAAGATCAGCCTGCTGTTCAGCAGGCGGCGACCGAAGTGCGTAATGCCTGGCTGGCGCTTGAACGTACGCGGATCGTTAGTCCGATCACCGGTTATGTCTCTCGACGCGCCGTACAGCCCGGCGCTCAGATCAGCCCGACAACGCCGTTGATGGCCGTTGTTCCGGCCACGAATCTGTGGGTCGACGCCAACTTTAAAGAAACCCAACTGGCGCATATGCGTATCGGCCAACCGGCAACGGTGGTCAGCGACATCTACGGCGATGACGTTAAATACACGGGTAAGGTCGTCGGTCTCGATATGGGGACAGGCAGCGCTTTCTCCCTGCTGCCCGCGCAGAACGCGACCGGCAACTGGATCAAAGTGGTACAGCGTCTACCGGTTCGTATCGAACTGGACGAGCAGCAGTTAGCCCAGCACCCGCTGCGCATTGGTTTATCTACGCTGGTGACCGTCGATACGGCTAACCGTGACGGACAGGTACTGGCAAGTACCGTGCGCAGCACACCGGTTGCGGAAAGTAACGCTCGCGAGATCGACCTTGCGCCGGTGAATAAACTGATCGAAGAGATTGTGCAGGCCAACGCCGGCTAATTCCGAGGTGCGTGTTATGCAACAGCAAAAACCGCTGGAGGGCGCGCAGCTCGTCATCATGACGATTGCGCTGTCGCTGGCGACATTCATGCAGGTGCTGGACTCCACCATTGCTAACGTGGCGATCCCCACCATCGCCGGGAACCTCGGCTCCTCCCTGAGCCAGGGAACGTGGGTGATCACCTCCTTCGGGGTGGCGAACGCCATCTCGATTCCTATTACGGGCTGGCTGGCAAAGCGCGTCGGGGAAGTGAAACTGTTCATGTGGTCTACGGTGGCGTTTGCCATCGCCTCGTGGGCATGCGGCGTCTCCAGCAGCCTGAACATGCTGATCTTCTTCCGCGTGGTTCAGGGGATCGTCGCCGGGCCGCTGATCCCACTCTCCCAGAGCTTACTGCTGAATAACTACCCGCCCGCCAAACGTTCTATCGCGCTGGCGCTGTGGTCGATGACCGTCATCGTCGCACCGATCTGCGGCCCGATTCTGGGTGGCTACATCAGTGACAACTACCATTGGGGCTGGATCTTCTTCATCAACGTCCCCATCGGGATCGCGGTGGTGCTGATGACGCTGCAAACCCTGCGCGGTCGCGAAACCCGTACTGAGCAACGACGGATTGACGCCATCGGTCTGGCGCTGTTGGTGGTGGGTATCGGGAGCTTGCAGATTATGCTCGACCGGGGGAAAGAGCTGGACTGGTTCGCCTCGCAGGAGATCATCATTCTGACGGTGGTGGCGGTGGTCGCCATTAGCTTCCTGATTGTCTGGGAGCTGACCGACGATAACCCCATTGTCGATCTCTCGCTCTTTAAGTCGCGCAACTTCACTATCGGCTGTTTGTGTATCAGCCTTGCCTACATGCTTTACTTCGGGGCGATTGTGTTGCTACCGCAGCTTTTGCAGGAGGTCTACGGCTATACTGCGACGTGGGCGGGTCTGGCCTCGGCGCCCGTTGGGATAATCCCGGTGATCCTGTCGCCGATTATTGGCCGCTTCGCGCATAAGCTGGATATGCGCAGACTGGTGACGTTCAGCTTCATTATGTACGCCGTCTGCTTCTACTGGCGCGCCTACACGTTTGAGCCGGGAATGGACTTTGGCGCTTCGGCCTGGCCGCAGTTTATCCAGGGCTTCGCGGTGGCCTGCTTCTTTATGCCGCTGACCACCATCACGCTGTCGGGACTGCCGCCTGAACGCCTGGCGGCGGCATCAAGTTTGTCGAACTTTACGCGAACGCTGGCAGGCTCCATTGGCACCTCGATCACCACAACCCTGTGGACCAATCGGGAATCAATGCACCATGCGCAGTTGACCGAGTCGGTGAACCCGTATAACCCGAACGCCCAGGCAATGTACGATCAGCTTCAGGGCATGGGGATGACGCAGCAGCAGGCGTCAGGCTGGATCGCCCAGCAGATCACTAACCAGGGACTGATCATCTCGGCCAACGAGATTTTCTGGATGTCGGCAGGCATCTTCCTGATATTGCTTGGCCTGGTCTGGTTCGCCAAACCGCCCTTCGGCGCAGGTGGCGGTGGCGGCGGCGCGCACTGATTAAAAAGGCCAGTTCAGATGAACTGGCCTTTTTTATGCCGGGCGGCGTTTATCCGTGGTCGACCGGTAAGGCGCGTAGCCTTGCTATCCGGCAACGCAACTAGATATGCAGTTCCTGCAATTTTTCTTTCGGCAGCGCCAGTTCTTCGTTGCTGTTGACGCGAACGTCGCGCTCCAGAATGTGGCGGGCAATCTCCTGCGCTTCGCTCAGGGAATGCATCTGGTACGTGCCGCATTGATAGACGTTCAGTTCCGGGATCTGATTCTGATCCTGCACTTTCAGTACGTCAGCCATCGCCGCTTTCCACGCATCCGCCACGCGCTGCTCGTCTGGCGTACCGATCAGACTCATGTAAAACCCGGTGCGGCAGCCCATCGGCGAGATGTCGATAATCTCAACGCCGTTACCGTTGAGGTGATTACGCATAAAGCCTGCAAACAGATGCTCCAGCGTGTGGATCCCTTTCTCCGGCATCACCTCTTTGTTGGGGATGCAGAAACGCAGGTCAAACACGGTAATTGCGTCGCCGTGCGGGGTGTTCATCGTTTTCGCAACGCGGACGGCAGGTGCTTCCATCCGGGTATGATCGACAGTGAAGCTATCTAACAACGGCATTTAGCCACCTCCGATATTATTTTTTAAAATAAACTGAACTCTTCGTTTCGGGGCGAGTCTGAGTATATGAAAGACGCGCATTTGTTATCATCATCCCTGATTTCAGAGATGAAATTTTGGCCACTCACGAGTGGCCTTTTTCTTGTCTGTCAGGCCTGTTTTTCCAGCCAGCGTTCAAAGGGTTCGCTGTCCGCCGCTTCCACCTCACGTTGACGCCGTAAAGATGCCTCGCGTTCAGCGATAAATTCTTCTTCCTGCAAGATCTCCAGCGGCTCTTCGCGCAGCACATTACGCCAGGCTTCGCCCAGCGCTTTACCGGTGCCGCCAATCCCGTTGTCGATCATCGAACGCAGGATCCGCGCCGAAAACGTCAGTTCCGGGTTATCAAAACAGGCGACCAGTTCGTCGCACACTTTCTGATAATCCTCTCCACCGTGAATGCTGTCCAGCGTTTGCGCTACGCGTTTGAGATCGCGGAACAGATCTTTTCCGACTTTCGTCAGCGGGAACTGCGCGGTTTCGCAGCCAATCCCCAGCGTCAGCCCCGGCTTGCGCCCTTCCAGAATCACCCGATTCCAGTTGGTACGCGTACACTGCAGCTCGCCGCTGCTCATTTCCGGCGCGTCGGCCAGCACGCACCAGACCATGAACAGATCGAGGAAACGCACCTGTTGCTCGTCAACGCCAATTGGCGAGAAGGGATTGATATCCAGCGAGCGAACTTCAATGTATTCAATGCCGCCGCGCAGCAGTGCGTCTGAAGGCGACTCTCCGCTACGGGTCACGCGTTTGGGACGGATTGGCGCATACAGCTCATTTTCGATTTGCAGCACGTTGCTGTTGATCTGCAGTCGCTTACCGTCTTTCTCGATACCAATGGCCGCGTATTCTTCTGACGGCGTTTTGATCGCGCGTTTCAATCCTGCCACATAGTCGTGCAGATCGTTAAACGTAATACCGAGATTACTTTGCGATTTATTGGTATAGCCGAGATCGCTCAGGCGCAGCGAGGTCGCGTACGGCAGGTAGTACATGCCGCAGTCGGTTTTCTCGAAGGGCAGCGTGGTCGGTTTCCCCTGCAGGAAGGAAGAACAGATCGCCGGCGACGCGCCAAACAGGTACGGAATGACCCAGCCGAAGCGATAGTAGTTGCGGATCAGGCGAAAATAGCCAGCCGAGATTTTCTCTTTTGCCGCTTCGCCGTCCATCTCGCCGCACTTCGCCTGCCAGAACGCCATCGGCAGGGAAAAGTTATAATGCACGCCGGAGATCGTCTGCATTAGCGCGCCGTAACGGTTTTTCAACCCTTCGCGGTACAGTGTTTTCATCCGCCCGACATTCGAGGTGCCGTATTGCGCCAGTTCGATATCCTGCCCTTCCGCGATGTAACAGGGCATACTCAGCGGCCACATGCGCTCATCGCCCAGTTTTCTGGCGGTGTAGCGGTGCAGATCGCGCATGAACGTCAGCATATGCTGAATGTCACCGTCCACCGGCGTAATGAATTCCAGCAGCGCTTCGGCAAAATCCGTGGTGATCCATTTATGCGTCAGCGCCGAGCCCAGCGCTTCCGGATGCCCCGTTGTCGCTAGGGTACCGTCAGCATTCACGCGCAGCGTTTCGCGCTCCAGCCCGCGCTGTATGCCTTTTAGAGCCTGTGGATGTCTTTCCAGCCAGGTCAGAGCCTGTGATACGTCCGGGATCAAATTGACCTCCCGCCTGTCAAAATCGTTTTAATTAGCATAATTGTAGTGGTTGCCCTGAAGGCTATTCCAGGCACAATTAGTGCCACCATAAAGAGCCCTGAATGGTTGCAGCCGCGACGACAATATAGCGCAGCGCTTTGCCAAGGCATAAAAAAAAGAGCACTGGTCCCCACGGGAGGCGCATCCACCCCGCTAACAGGCACAGTAAATCGCCCACTACCGGCATCCAGCTTAATAATAGTGCCACCGCGCCATAGCGGTTAAGCCAGCCTGATGCTTTCTCCTGCCAGCGCGATGTTTTGCGTAGCGGAAAGAAACGCCCAAGGATAACGTTAGTTAGCCCTCCAAGGCTATTACCCATTGTTGCTGTTATGACTAAGACCCAGGGATGAGAAATCCCGGAAAGCAGCATGGCAACCAGAACGACCTCAGAGTTGCCAGGCAACAGCGTCGCACTGAGAAAACTGCTGGCGAACAAAGAGAAGAGCGACAGTACGTCACTCACAGCAAACGCACATCCACGACATCCATGCCTGCGGCGCGTGCTGCCTGCACGCCAAAATCAGCGTCTTCAAATACCACACAGCGAGCCGGAGGCACGCCCATGCGTTCTGCGCAGAGAAGAAAGGTATCCGGCGCCGGTTTATGGTGCAGTACGTGGTCAGCGGCAATCACGGCGTCAAAATAACGACGCAGGCCCAGGTGCGCCAGCAACGCTTCGGCAACGGCGCTTTCACTGCCGGTGCCAACCGCCATCGGACGACGACCATGCCATGCCTTCACAACCTCGACCAACGGCAAGGGTTCGACGCTGTCGAGCAACATGCGTTTTACCGCCGCGGTTTTTTCTTGCGCCAATGCGTGCGGATCGAGGTCCGCCTGGTTCAGTTCAATGATCGCCTGCGCGATACGCCAGGTCGGTGAACCGTTAAGCGCGATCATCGCCTGAAGATCGAAATGCATACCGTAACGGCTTAATACTTCGTCCCACGCCTTACGGTGTGTCGGCTCAGTATCCAGGATGGTGCCATCCATATCGAAAATCAGACCCGCATAACGTTCGTACATTGTGTTCTCGCAAACCGTAGAAACCAGACGTTATTTTATCGTAATGGCGGGATTTTGTCGCTGACGGCGAAAGTGAGGATTGTTCAGGGAAGAAGAAACAATTAAAACGGGAAGTATGGGGATTATCTCAGAGAAGATGGTGCATCCGGGAGGATGACTCGGCTGCGCCTCGCCCTTCGGGCCATTGCTTAAGCAACGTTATCCTCCCTGGTGCTTACGGTAAATCCGCAGCCCCTCAAACAACAGCGTGGTTATTGTTTCGGAGAAGATGGTGCATCCGGGAGGATTCGAACCTCCGACCGCTCGGTTCGTAGCCGAGTACTCTATCCAGCTGAGCTACGGATGCATCGGAAAACTTGCTTTACTGCCGATACTGATATGACGGCTGGCGTTATATCAAGCAAGGAATGGTGCATCCGGGAGGATTCGAACCTCCGACCGCTCGGTTCGTAGCCGAGTACTCTATCCAGCTGAGCTACGGATGCATCGGAAAACTTATTTTACTGCCGATATTGATATGACGGCTGGCGTTATATCAAGCAAGGAATGGTGCATCCGGGAGGATGACTCGGCTTCGCCTCGCCTTTCGGGCCGTTGCCTGGGCAACGTTATCCTCTCTGGTGCTTGCGGTAAATCCGCAGCCCCTGAAACAACAGCGTGACTATTGTCTCGGAGAAGATGGTGCATCCGGGAGGATTCGAACCTCCGACCGC